>DASTLZ010000061.1:0-1870 GCA_035714425.1 Sphingomonas sp. | reverse complement strand
GGCTGCTCCAGGCGCAGTTCAAGCCCGCACCCCCGGGCGCGGTGACGCTGAAGGCGATCGGCAACCAATGGTATTGGTCGTACCAATATCCCGATCATGGCGGGTTCGAGATGACCGCCAACATGCTGAAGGAAAAGGGCGCCGTTCCCGCGACCGAGCGCTCGCGCACCGATGCCGACGGCCCCCGCCTGCTGGCCGCGGACAATCGCGTCGTGCTCCCGGTCGGCGTGCCGATCCGGCTGATCACCACCGCGCAGGACGTTATCCACAGCTGGGCGGTCCCTGCTTTCTGGATCAAGCTCGATGCGGTCCCCGGACGGCTCAACGAAACCAGCTTCACGATCGAGAAGCCGGGCGTCTATTTCGGCCAGTGCTCGGAACTCTGCGGCACCCGCCACGCCTTCATGCCGATCGCGGTCGAGGCGGTGTCGCCCGCCGAGTTCGCTGCCTGGGTGCGCAGCAAGGGCGGCACCATGCCGACCCCCGGCAAGGCGTCGTCGAGCGTCATCCCGCAGCCCGGCGCCGACGGTTCGGCAGCCAAGCAGGCCGAAAACGCCGAGGCGAACGCCACCGGCCCGACCGAGAACGCGACCATCGCTGCCCCCATCATCACGCAAGGTGCGACCGGCAACCCCGGCGGCACCGGCAACGCCGGACAGTAAGACATGACCGATACCGCCCTTCATCCGTCCGCGTTCCAGGCGCACGACAGCCACGCGCATCATCATGATGCCGACCACAAACCCGGGTTCTTCGCGCGTTGGTTCATGTCGACCAACCACAAGGACATCGGCACGCTGTACCTGATCTTCGCGATCGTCGCGGGGATCATCGGCGGCGCGATCTCGGGGCTGATGCGCGCCGAGCTGGCGAACCCGGGGATCCAGTATCTCCAGGGCTGGGCGTCCTACATGCAGGGCGGACAGGCGAGCCTCGACGAATCGCTCCACCTCTGGAACGTGCTGATCACCGCGCACGGGCTGATCATGGTGTTCTTCATGGTCATGCCGGCGATGATCGGCGGCTTCGGCAATTGGTTCATCCCGATCATGATCGGTGCGCCCGACATGGCGTTCCCGCGGATGAACAACATCAGCTTCTGGCTGCTCGTCCCCGCCTTCATCCTGTTGCTGGCGTCGCCCTTCTTCGGCGGTGCGGGTACCGGCTGGACGGTCTATGCGCCGCTCTCGACCTATGGCAGTCCGAGCCCCTCGGTCGACATGGCGATCCTCTCCCTCCACCTCGCGGGCGCTAGCTCGATCCTCGGCGCGATCAACTTCATCACTACAATCTTCAACATGCGCGCGCCGGGCATGACGCTGCACAAGATGCCGCTGTTCGTGTGGTCGGTGCTGGTCACCGCGTTCCTGCTGCTGCTCGCGCTGCCGGTGCTCGCCGCGGCAATCACCATGCTGCTCACTGACCGGAACTTCGGGACGACCTTCTTCGATCCCGCGGGCGGTGGCGATCCGGTGCTGTACCAGCATCTGTTCTGGTTCTTCGGCCACCCCGAAGTCTACATCATGATCCTGCCGGGCTTCGGCATCGTCAGCCAGATCATCGCGACCTTCAGCCGCAAGCCGGTGTTCGGCTATCTCGGCATGGCCTATGCGATGGTCGCGATCGGCGTGGTCGGCTTCGTCGTGTGGGCGCACCACATGTTTTCGACCGGCCTCAGCGTCAACGTGAAGATGTACTTCACCGCGGCGACGATGGTGATCGCGGTGCCGACCGGCATCAAGATCTTCTCGTGGATCGCGACGATGTGGGGCGGCTCGCTGTCGTTCAAGACCCCGATGGTCTGGGCGGTCGGCTTCATCTTCATGTTCACCGTCGGCGGCGTCACCGGGGTGGTGCTCGCCAACGGCGG
>DASTLZ010000060.1:0-5829 GCA_035714425.1 Sphingomonas sp. | reverse complement strand
CAGCCTTGCGGGTCTGCGCGAAGCGATGGCAGGCGAAGTGCCGGCACTGCGCGAGCCCGGGCTGGCGACGTTCGATTGGGCACCGCCCACATTGAGCGCGACGGCGAGCGGCGTGATGGAAGGCTATCCGATCAAGGATTTCTACCTGACCAACGCGATCTGCCGCGCATCGCCGACGATGCAGCGCTGTTCGGCCGAATTGCTCCACGGCGAAGAGTTTGCGGAGGCAGCGGAATGACGGCGTTCTTCAACACCACGGTCGGCATGTCCTATGGCTGGGCGTGGTTCGTGGCGACGATCGTCGGCATCCTCGTCATCGCCTTGCCGCTGATGCTGGCTGTGGCGATGATTATCTACGCCGATCGCAAGATCTGGGCGGCGATGGCGCTGCGCCGCGGTCCGAACGTGGTCGGGCCGTTTGGCCTGTTGCAGAGCTTTGCCGACGGCCTGAAGGTCTTCCTGCAGGAAACGATCATCCCGTCCGCGGCGAATCGCGGGCTGTTCCTGATCGCGCCGATCATCACCTTTACCGTCGCGCTGATCGTCTGGGCGGTCGTGCCGTTCTCGGCCGGCGTGGTACTGGCCGACATCAACGTCGGGCTGCTGTACGTGCTCGCGGCGTCGTCGCTGGGCGTCTATGGCATCATCCTCGCCGGCTGGGCGTCGAACTCGAAATATCCGTTCTACTCGGCGCTGCGCGCGGCGGCGCAGATGGTCAGCTACGAGGTCGCGATCGGGTTCATCCTGCTGTCCGTCGTGATGTGGGCGGGCACGTTCAACCTGTCCGGCATCGTGATGGCGCAGGTCGGGCTGTACGGCTTCATCAACGGCTTCGCGTTCAATCCCCTGCTGTTCCCGATGGCGGTGATGTTCTTCATCTCGTCGCTCGCGGAGACGCAGCGCGCGCCGTTCGACCTGACCGAGGCCGAAAGCGAATTGGTCGCCGGGTATCAGACCGAATATTCGTCGATGAGCTTCGCGCTCTACTGGCTCGGCGAATATGCCAACGTCATCCTGATGTGCGCGCTGAACGCGACGTTGTTCTGGGGCGGTTGGTTGCCGCCGCTTGATTGGGCGCCGCTCTATCTGGTGCCGGGCATCATCTGGCTGTTCGCCAAGATGTTCTTCTTCTTTTTCCTGTTCAGCTGGGTGAAGGCGACGGTGCCACGCTATCGCTACGATCAGCTGATGCGACTTGGTTGGAAGATATTCCTGCCGGTGTCGTTGTTCTGGGTATTCCTGGTGTCGGGCGTGCTGATGTTGGTGCGCGTAGGGGTGAATTGATGAGCGTAGGTCAGATCATCAAGGCGTTTACGCTGTGGGAATTCGTCAAGGCGCATGCCCTGACGCTGAAGTATTTCTTCAAGCCCAAGGCGACGATCAACTACCCGTACGAACGCAACCCGCTGAGCCCGCGGTTCCGCGGGGAGCATGCGCTGCGCCGTTATCCGAACGGCGAGGAACGCTGCATCGCGTGCAAATTGTGCGAGGCGGTGTGCCCGGCGCTGGCGATCACGATCGAGGCGGAGCCGCGCGACGACGGATCGCGGCGGACGACGCGCTACGACATCGACATGACCAAGTGCATCTATTGCGGATTGTGCGCGGAAGCATGCCCGGTCGACGCGATCGTCGAGGGGCCGAACCTGGAATTCGCGACCGAGACGCGCGAAGAGCTGATCTACGACAAGGCCAAGTTGCTGGACAATGGCGATCGTTGGGAACGGACCATCGCGGCGAACCTTGCCGCCGATGCGCCGTACCGTTAATGCCCGCCGCAATCGATTCATGGCGCATTGCAAAGGGGCCTGACGCAGCGTGATCCAGGCCATCGCCTTTTACCTGTTCGCCGCCGTCGTGATCGTGTCGGGCGGCATGACGATATCGTCGCGCAATCCCGTGCATTCGGTGATGTGGCTGATCCTCGCGTTCTTCAACGCCGCCGGGCTTATGGTGCTGGTCGGTGCGGAGTTCATCGCGATGCTGCTCGTCATCGTCTACGTCGGCGCGGTGGCAGTGCTGTTCCTGTTCGTGGTGATGATGCTCGACGTCGATTTCGCCACGATGCGTGCAGGCGTCGCGCGCTATGCCGGGATCGGGTTGGCCTTGGCGGTTGCGCTGGCGGCGGAAGTGATGGTCGCGATCGGCGCGTGGCGGCTGGGCGGCGTGGCACTCGCGCGGCGGGCGGCGCCTACCGACGGATCGGTGCCGAACATCCGCGCGATCGGCGATCTGCTGTACACGCGCTATCTGTTCATCTTCGAAGCGGCTGGCTTCGTGTTGCTGGTCGCGATGATCGGGGCGATCGTCCTGACCCACCGCGAGCGCAGCGGCACACGCTATCAGAACGTCTCGCGCCAGAATGCACGCCGTCCACAGGACGCCACGCGCAATATGAGGCCGACGATCGGGCAGGGAGTCGATCTGTGATCGGGTTGGTCCATTATCTGGTCGTCGCCGCGATCCTGTTCACGATGGGCGTGCTCGGCATCTTCCTGAACCGCAAGAATCTGATCGTCATCCTGATGGCGATCGAGCTGATCCTGCTGGCGGTGAACATCAATTTCGTCGCGTTTTCGGCGTATCTGAACGATCTGGTCGGACAGATTTTCGCGATGTTCGTCCTCACCGTCGCAGCTGGAGAGGCGGCGATCGGGTTGGCGATCCTGGTCATCTATTTCCGCGGGCGGGGCACGATCGCGGTGGACGACGTCAACCGGATGAAGGGGTAAACGGTTGATCCTGATCCTGGTTTTCCTGCCGCTCCTGGCCGCCGTGATCGCGGGGCTGGGGAACAAGGCGATTGGCGCGGTGCCGGCGAAAGTCGTCACCACGGGCGCCTTGTTCGTCTCCGCGGCCTTGTCCTGGGTGATCTTCCCCGGCTTCCTGTCGGGCAACAGCACGGCGAGCGTCACGCACGTCCTGCACTGGATCGGCTCCGGCACGATGAGCGTCGATTGGGCGCTGCGCGTCGATTCGCTCACCGCCGTGATGCTGGTCGTCATCACCAGCGTGTCCGCGCTCGTCCACCTGTATAGCTGGGGCTATATGGACGAAGACCCGGATCAGCCGCGGTTCTTCGCGTATCTGTGCCTGTTTACCTTCGCGATGCTGATGCTGGTGACGGCGGACAATCTGGTCCAGATGTTCTTCGGCTGGGAAGGCGTCGGCCTCGCCAGCTATCTGCTGATCGGGTTCTGGTTCCGCAAGCCATCGGCGAGCGCAGCGGCGATCAAGGCGTTCGTCGTCAACCGCGTCGGCGATCTGGGGTTCATGCTGGGCATCTTCGGCACGTTCCTGGTGTTCGGCACGGTGTCGATCCCGGCGATCCTGGCCGCGGCGCCGGGCATGGCAGGCTCGACGATCGGCTTCGCTGGCTTCCGCTTCGATACGATGACGATCCTGTGCCTGCTGCTGTTCGTCGGCGCGATGGGCAAGTCGGCGCAATTGGGCCTGCATACCTGGCTGCCCGATGCGATGGAGGGGCCGACGCCGGTGTCGGCGCTGATCCACGCGGCCACGATGGTCACCGCCGGTGTGTTCATGGTGTGCCGCCTGTCGCCGATGTTCGAGACGTCGCCCGCGGCCTTGGCCGTGGTGACCACGGTCGGTGCGGCGACGTGCCTGTTCGCGGCGACGTGCGGACTGGTGCAAACCGATATCAAGCGCGTGATCGCGTATTCCACCTGTTCGCAGCTCGGCTATATGTTCTTCGCGGCGGGCGTTGGCGCTTACGGCGCGGCGATGTTCCATCTGTTCACGCACGCCTTCTTCAAGGCGCTGCTGTTCCTGGGTGCCGGCTCGGTGATCCATGCGATGCATCACGAGCAGGACATGCGCTATTACGGTGGCCTGCGTAAAAGCATCCCGGTGACGTTCTGGGCAATGATGATGGGCACGCTGGCCATCACGGGCGTCGGCATCCCCGGCATCTTCGGCAACGAAGCGTTCGGGTTCGCCGGTTTCCATTCGAAGGACGCGATCATCGAAGCCAGCTGGGCGGCCGGGCAGCCGGGCGTCTGGTTCGTCGGCACATTGGTCGCGCTGCTCACCAGCTTCTATTCGTGGCGCGTGATGTTCCTGACGTTCTGGGGCAAGCCGCGCTGGGCCGCGTCCGAGCATATCCAGCACGCGCTGCACGACGCGCACGGCCATGACACGCACGGTCACGAGGCGCACGCGCACGACGAGCATGGCCACGGGAACCCGGCGAATCCGACGAGAGCGGAAGGATCGGGCGATAGCCCGTCCGAGTACGGGCCGGCGCAGCACGATCTGCCGGCGGGGACGGGTGGGTATCATCCGCATGAGAGCCCCTGGACGATGGCCGTCCCGCTGGTGTTGCTGTCCGTTGGCGCGGTACTTGCCGGCTTCGTGTTCCACGGCTTCTTTATCGAGCCCGAGGCGGGCGAATCCTATTGGCGCGGCGCGATCGCGTTCCGCGAGCATTTGATGCACGCGATGCACGGCGTTCCCGTCGCGATCAAATTGTCGGCGACGATTGCGATGCTGATCGGCCTGGTCACGGCCTGGTACGCGTATATCCGCGCGCCCAGCTTTCCGGGTGCGGTCGCGGACCAGTTCCGCATCCTGTACCGGTTCCTGCTGCACAAATGGTATTTCGACGAATTGTACGACCTCATCTTCGTCCGCCCTGCTTTCGCGATCGGCCGGATCCTGTGGCATCGCGGCGACGAGAATACGATCGACCGCTTCGGTCCCGACGGGTCGGCGTGGTTGGTGCAGGCGGGATCGCGCGCCGCCGGACGGCTCCAGACGGGATATGTCTATACTTATGCTTTCGTCATGCTGATCGGGCTGACCGCTGCGGTCACCTGGGCCATTTCGCGGTGACCGGCTGATGCAGGGCTTTCCCATTCTATCGCTGATGCTGGCGGTTCCCGCCGTCGGTGCGGTCGCGTGCCTGTTCGTGCCGGCGCAGACCGCGCGGGTGATCGCACTGGCCGCCACGCTAATCGATTTCGCACTGGGCGTGCTGCTATGGGCGTCGTTCGACGTCGGCGGGGCGCAATGGCAGTTCGTCGAGGCGCATCCCGGCCTGTTCGGCCTGTTCGGCTGGAATCTGGGCATCGACGGCTTCGCGCTGATGCTCATCAGCCTGAGCGTATTCCTGATGCCGATCTGCATAGGCGCAAGCTGGCGCGCGATCGAAACGCGGGTCAGCGAATATATGGCCGCGTTCCTGTTCACCGAATTGCTCATGATCGGCACGTTCGCGGCGCAGGATCTGTTCCTGTTCTACATCTTCTTCGAAGCCGGCCTGATCCCGATGTACCTCATCATCGGCATATGGGGCGGCGCGAACCGTATCTACGCGAGCTACAAATTCTTCCTGTACACCTTGCTCGGTTCGGTCGTGATGTTCGTCGCGATGCTCTACATGGCGCGGACCGCGGGCACGGCGAGCATCCCCGCGCTGATGGCCTATGACTTTCCGGTGCATGTGCAGATTTGGCTCTGGTTGGCGTTCTTCGCGTCGTTCGCCGTCAAGATGCCGATGTGGCCGGTTCACACCTGGTTGCCCGACGCACACGTCCAGGCGCCGACCGCGGGGTCGGTCATCCTGGCGGGGGTGTTGCTGAAGCTCGGCGGCTACGGCTTCCTGCGCTTCTCCCTGCCGATGTTCCCGGAGGCGAGCGGGCAGCTGACGTGGCTGATCTTCGCGCTGTCCGCCATCGCGGTGATCTACACCTCGCTGGTCGCGCTGGTGCAGTCGGACATGAAGAAGCTGATCGCCTATTCCTCGGTCGCGCACATGGCGATCGTGACGATCGGGCTGTTCGCGTTCAACCGCCAGGGTATCGAGGG
>DASTLZ010000059.1:0-2824 GCA_035714425.1 Sphingomonas sp. | reverse complement strand
CAATTGTTCGCCGTTCATCTGGAACGCGATCATCACCTCTCCGTCGCGCGCGTGATCCAGATCGAGCGATTTGAGGAAATCGGGCGCGCCGTCGGCAGTCGCGCGATCCGCGCCGCCGAAGCGCACCTGCCGCGCGTCCGGCTTTACGCCGGCCAGATCCAGGACATGGCGCAGCGGAACGCCGACCCAGGACGCATTGCCCATCGCGCCGTGGCCCCATTGCGCGCCCGGCACCGGCGGCTGGAACAGCCCGCGCGAATTGCCCGAACATTGGTTGACGGCCGCCAGTTCGACGCGCGGCATGCGCAGCAACTGCCCCAGCGTGATCGACAGCGGGCGTGCGACCATCCCGCTGACGCGCAGGCGAAACGCGGCGATGTCGACGGCGGGCGGAATGTCGCCCCAATGCCAGCGCACGAAGAAGCGGTCGTTGGGGGTGAAGACGTCGCCATCGAACACCGACATCGGCGTTTCGAGCAGGGGCGGGCGGACGCGCTGCAAGATCATCCCACGCTTGTCGGCAAAAGCGGCATCGCCGGCCCACGAGCGTGTTTGCCCTGTCGTTTGCGCCGCCAGCGGTGCCGCCGCGATCGCCGCGCTGCCGATCGCCGCCTGTCCAAGCAAGCGCCGGCGGCTGGTGTCGGTGGCGAGAAGGGCGTCGAGCCTGTCCATCGTTGGTCTCTCGTTGTTCCTGCGCCGCAGCGTTCGCGCAAAGCCCCGCCGCGTGCAAGCGTTGCGTCGACGGCGGGCGTTGGGGCAGGGCCGGGACATGACCTGCACCCGAACAGCGAATCGCCGATGAGCGTGACCTTCATCGTCGCGCGTGCCGACAATGGCGTGATTGGCCGCGACGGCGCGTTACCCTGGCATCTGCCCGCCGATTTGAAGCGGTTCAAGGCGCTGACGATGGGGCTGCCGATGATAATGGGCCGCAAGACCTTCGACAGCTTCCCCGCGCCGCTGCCCGGGCGGCGCCATATCGTGCTGACCCGCGACAGGAACTGGCATGCAGCCGGTGCGGAGGTCGCGCACGACCCCGCCGAGGCGCTGGCGCTCGCCGGGGATCGTGTCGCGGTGATCGGCGGCGCGGACGTGTTCGCCCTGTTCACGCCCGATCGCATCGAACTGACCGAGGTTCACGCAGCGCCGGCGGGTGACACTATACTGCCTGCCTTCGTCGGTTTCCGGGAGACGTGGCGTGAAGATCATCCGGCGGAGGGTGAGCGCCCGGCGTACAGCTTCGTCACTCTAGCGCCGGTGGCGACCTGACCCTATAGCGCCGGGCATGGTAAGGCTCGACGGCGGCTCGGCCATTCCGTCGCATCTGGCCGGCGGGATCGTCGCGCTCGGCAATTTCGACGGATTTCATGCCGGTCATCAGGCGGTGGTCGGCCGTGCCGTGGCGCGCGCGCGAGAGCAGGGGCGGCCGGCGCTGGTCGCGACGTTCGATCCGCATCCCGTGCGCCACTTTCGCCCCGACGCGCCGCCGTTCCGGCTCACCACACTGGGCCAGCGCGAGCGGCTGTTCGCCGAGGCGGGCGCCGATGCGATGGTCGTGTTCGGCTTCGACGCGACCCTGGCCGCCCTGGATGCGCAGGCGTTCGTCGCGGAGCGGCTCGTCGACCGGCTGGCAGTCGCCGGGGTGGTGACGGGCGAGGATTTCACTTTCGGCGCGAAACGCAGCGGCAATGCGCAAGTGCTGGCGGAGGCCGGTGCAGCGCATGGCTTCACGTCCGAGACGGTCGGTCCGGTCGCACTGGACGGGGAGCCGGTGTCGTCCAGCCGCATCCGCAGCTTGCTGCAAGCCGGCGACATGCGTGGCGCGGCGCGCCTGCTGACGCGACCGTTCACGATCGCGGGGCAGGTCGCGCACGGCGACAAGGTGGGGCGGACGATCGGCTATCCGACCGCGAACATCGACATGGGCGGCTATCTGCGGCCGGCCTACGGCATCTATGCGGTGCGAGTGCGGCTGGCGGACGGACGCACCATCGCCGGCGCGGCGAATCTGGGTATCCGGCCGACCTTCGTGCCGCCCAAGGAATTGCTGGAGGCGTATCTGTTCGATTTCTCCGGCGATCTGTACGGGCAGTGCCTGGACGTGGCGCTCGTCGAATGTCTGCGGCCCGAAGCGCGGTTCGACGGCCTCGACGCGCTGGTCGCGCAGATGGACGCCGATTGCGCCCGCGCACGCGAAATCCTAAGCGCCGCGGGATGACCGAGACCAAAGACGCGAACCGGGACTGGCGCGACACCGTCTTCCTGCCGAAGACCGACTTCCCGATGAAGGCCGGCCTTGCCGCCAAGGAGCCGGCGATCCTGGAGCGCTGGCAACGGATCGGCGTCTACGACCGCCTGCGCGAACAGCGCGCGGGGCGCGAACGCTTCATCCTGCACGACGGCCCACCCTACGCCAATGGCGACATCCACATGGGCCATGCGATGAACAAGGTGCTGAAGGACGTGATCGTCCGCAGCCAGTCGCTGATGGGCAAGGACGCGCCCTATGTTCCCGGCTGGGATTGCCACGGCTTGCCGATCGAATGGAAGGTCGAGGAAGCGTATCGCGCCAAGAAGCTGAACAAGGACGACGTGCCGGTCGCGCAGTTCCGCGCCGAATGCCGCGCCTATGCCGAGGGCTGGATCGCGCAGCAGAGCGAGCAGTTCCAGCGGCTGGGCGTGATGGGCGACTGGGCGGACCCGTACGTCACGATGAGCTTTGCCGCCGAAGCGGCGATCGCGGGCGAGCTGTTGAAGTTCGCTGAGACGGGCCAGCTGTATCGCGGGGCCAAGCCGGTGATGTGGTCGCCGGTCGAGAAGACGG
>DASTLZ010000058.1:0-3351 GCA_035714425.1 Sphingomonas sp. | reverse complement strand
ATCGAGCAGATAGGTGTTGCGCGCGCGAATAGATTTGTCGTCATGATTGTAGCGCACGCCGACCGTGAGTTTCAGGCGGTCGCTGAACTTGAAATACGTCTCTCCGAAGATGCCGTAGGATTTCAGGCGGAACGCTTCCGTATTGTTGCGGTAATACGGGGTGCCGAACAGGACCGGCGGCACCGCGGCGGGAATCGCGCCGCTCGCCTTGGCCAGCGCGGGCAGGATGCCGGCGGCGTAGTCGAGCCCGAAGGCATTCACGTAATAGCTGTTGTCGCTGACGGTCTGGCGCAGATAGATGCCGCCGAGCAGGAAGTTGAACGGCCCGTCGAACTTGCTGTCGATGTGCGCTTCCGCCGACCATTGGCGATAGACGCCGTTGGAGCGATCGAAGTCCAGGCTTTGCGCGAAGCAGCCGATGCTGGCGCCCGAATAGACGCCGCCGTCGTTGCGCGATGCGGCGGATTGGCACGCCGGGCCGGTCGCCCCGGTCGGGATCAGCTTGGCGGCCAGCGCAGCGAACGGGTTCGTGCCACCGGGGAAGGCGGCGCCGGGGGCGGCGGCGAACCCCTGCAACTGCGTCAGCCCGGGGTTGCCGCGCAGGGTGGATTCGACGGCCTGGGTATAGTCGGTGGTGGAATCGACTTCGTTACGCGCGTAGCCGCCGGTGATGTTCACCGCGATCTTGCCGAAATCGTGGAAGAACTTCGCCTGATATTGTTCTTCTTCGGCGAAATAGGTCGGGTTGTAATCGATGTTGACGGTGCGGTTGTCGGCCGGGTTGACCGCGTTGGCGAACACGTCGGTGCCGTACAGACTGCCCAGCCCGAAGCCGCTGGCCGCGGGGGAGCCGGTGGCCAGGCGCAGGAATTCCGACGAGCTTTGGATCGCGGCCAGCGTCGAATTGCCGTTGGCGGTCTGATAGCCCAGCGTGTCGGGCTGGCAGCCCAGGATGCCGGTGGGATCGCGGTGGCACAATTGCTTCTGGATGCGCGAGCGGGCGTCGCGTTCGTGGAAATAATAGCCGATCAGGTCGAGCCGGGTGTCGCTGCTCGGTGCCCACGACAGGGTGCCGCGGACCGAATACAGATCGCGGTCGTCGATCTTGCTGTTGTCGTACAGGTTGGTCGTATAGCCGTCGCGCTTCAGGTACGTGCCGGCGACGCGGATGCCGATCGTGTCGCCGATCGGCAGGTTGAACATGGCCTTCACCCGCCGCGAATCGTAATTGCCGTATTCGAGTTCGCCCGCGGCATGGATGCCCGACAGATCGGGCTTCGCCGTGATGAAATTGACGACGCCCGACGTGGCGTTGCGGCCGAACAGCGTCCCTTGCGGCCCGCGCAGCACTTCGATGCGTTCCAGGTCGAAGAATTCGGTTTCGAACAGCCGGGTGGTGACCAGCGGCATGTCGTTGACGTGCACCGCGGTCGCGCTGTCGCAGCTGGCGCCCGTGCACAGATCGCCGATGCCGCGGATCGTGAAGCTGGACGTGGTGAAATTGGTCTTCGTGAAAGTCACGTTCGGCAACGTCTGTTGCAGCGCGGTGGGATTGACGATCTGCTGGCTTTCCAGATTGGCGGCGGTAAAGGCGCTGACCGCGATCGGCACGTCCTGCAACCGCTGCGACTGGCGCTGCGCGGTCACGATGATATCGGTGCCATAGGAGGCCGGCGTGGCCGCTTCCTGGCCCGGAGCGTTCGTTGGCGCGGTATCCTGCGCCGATGTGCTGGCGCCGGTCTGCGCCGACGTTTGGGCGCCCAGGGGAGTCGTCAACATCACCGCCAGCGCGCAGCCTACGAGCAATTCCGTCTTCGTCATGGTATGCCATCCCCTCAAGGCAAGCGCGACGATCTGCACCGCCTTCGTTTTCGTGCTTGCGGTATGGTGAGTGCTGGCAAATGCGCGTGTCGTCAAATGCTTTTCTGCGGCGGAAATGCGTGGGATAGGGATCGTTGCCAGAATGAAACAGTTGCAAAATCGAACTTACGCTGGGGAATACGAGCGATGACGCAGGGACTGTCCGAAAGCGCGGGTGCCGCCCTGGCAGGCGCCGGGGAACCGGGGGACGTGCCGTCCGACGTGACGGACGCGATCCGCACCCTGATCCGCTGGGCCGGCGACGATCCGAATCGCGAAGGGCTGGTCGATACGCCGCGCCGGGTGGCCAAGGCGTGGCGCGAATATTGCGCCGGGTACGGCGACGATCCCGCCCGCCACCTGTCGCGCGTGTTCGAGGAAGTCGGCGGTTACGACGAGATCGTGCTGCTGAAGGACATTCCGTTCCAGTCGCACTGCGAACATCACATGGCGCCGATCATCGGCCGCGCGCACATCGCCTATCTGCCGCGCGACCATGTCGTCGGCATCTCGAAACTGGCGCGCGTGCTCCATGCCTATGCGCGGCGGTTGCAGGTGCAGGAACGGCTGACCGCCGAAGTGGCCGACTGCATCTGGGAAGGGCTGAACCCCCGCGGCGTCGCGGTGGTGATCGAGGCGACTCACGCCTGCATGGCGGCGCGCGGCGTGCGCACGCCGGGCGTGGGCATGGTCACCAGCCGGATGATGGGCGTGTTCCGCAACGACGAACGCAGCCGCAAGGACGTGCTGGCGCTGATGGGGCTGGGGTGACGCTGTCCGATACCGCGGCGATGTGCCAAGCTGTGGTGGCGCAGTTCCCCAACCTCGCCGGGCTCGCGGTCGTCGTGCATGACGATGGGTGGGACAACGTGGCGTTGGAGATTGGTGCACGCTGGATCTGCAAATTCCCGCGTGACGAGGATAGCCGCGACGCCTTGCGACGCGAGGCCGCGCTGCTGGCGGTCCTGCACCCGCGACTGACGATCGCGGTGCCGGCGATGGAACTGATCGAACGGCCGGCGGTATTCACTCGTCATCGCATGTTGCCGGGCAAGGGACTGCTGAGTGCGGACTATGCCCTGCTCGACGATCCGCAGCGCGACCGGTTGGCGCGCGACGTCGCATCGTTCCTGGCCGAACTTCACGCGATCGACGCGGACTGGGCGGCGATCGGCATCGAGCGCGAGGACGAAGATTTCGACGCGGACGACGTCACCCGCGAGGCATGGCCGCTCCTGCCCGCCGAATTGCGCCCCGCCGCCGAGCGAGCGTTGGCGGCGCGGGCCGATCTGGGTCCCGACCCGCTGGGCACGGGGCTCTGCTATCTCGATGCGCACGGCCGGAACTTCGCCTTCGATGCGACACGCAGGCGGTTGAACGGATCTTCGATTTCGGCGACGCGGCGCTGGCGGAACGGCACGAGGAATTCATCGAACCGGCCTATGTCTCGCGCGACTTCGCCCTTCGCGTGATCGTCGCATATGAATCGGC
>DASTLZ010000057.1:0-5996 GCA_035714425.1 Sphingomonas sp. | reverse complement strand
GACTAGTGCAGGTCAGCCCAGCGCGCGGGTGATGATCGCGCGGTAGATGCCCGTCAGGGCGTAGAGATCGGCGACGGCAACCGCTTCGTCGGCCTGGTGCATCGTCGCATTGACCAACCCGAATTCGACCGTGGGGCACAGCCGCGACAGGAACCGCGCGTCGGATGTGCCGCCGGTGGTCGACAGCGCAGGCGTGATGCCGGTGACAGTCGCGATGGCATCGCCGACCAACGTCGACAAGGCGCCCGGCGGCGTCAGGAACGCTTCGCCGGAGACCTTAGCAGTGACGGTGGCATTCGGGGCGTGGCGATGGACGATCGCCTCAATCCGCCGCGCCAGATCGTCGCCGCGCTGTTCGTCGTTGAAACGGATGCTCAGGCGCGCGGCGGCGCGGGCGGGGATGACATTGGCGGCGAGATTGCCCACGGTCAGGTCGGTGACCTCGATGTTCGACGGCTGGAACCACGCATTGCCGGCGTCGAGGACCAGCGCATCGATCTCCGCCAGCGCGGCGATCAGGCGGGGGATCGGATTGTCGGCAAGATGCGGATAGGCGACATGGCCTTGCCGGCCCGGTATCTCGATCCAGATGTTGACGGAACCGCGCCGCCCGATCTTCACCGTATCGCCCAGCATCGCCACCGACGTCGGTTCACCGACCAGGCACAGGTCTGGCCGGATGCCGCGTTCGGCCATGCGAGCTATCAGGCGCGGCGTGCCATAGGTGGCCGGGCCTTCCTCGTCGCCGGTGATGACGAGGCTGAGCATGCCGTCTGCCGGTTCCGCCGCTGCCGCGACGAACGCCGCGACCGCACCCTTCATGTCGACGGCACCGCGGCCATAGAGCATGCCGCCATGCACGTCCCCGCTCCACGGCGATCCGCGCCACCCTTCGCCGGCGGGAACGACGTCGACATGCCCGGCAAAGGCCAGATGAGGACCGGAGGTGCCGCGTACCGCCAGCAGGTTCTCGACCGGCCCGTCCGGCGCCTCCCCCTCGACGAAGCGATCGACCGCGAAGCCCAGCGGTATCAGCGCGGCTTCCAGCACGTCGAACACCGCGCCGCGCGCCGGCGTCACGCTCTGCACACGCAACAGCGCCCGCGCCAGCGCGAGCGGATCGGCCATCCCCGTCGTCACCCTTGCACGGGCTGCTCATATTGCTCGATCACCCAATCCTCTTCCTGCGCTCCGGCGATCCAATCCTGCATCCAGCGATGCTGAAGGACCGCATCGATATAGGGCGCGGCAAAGCGCGCGATCGGCAATTGATACGTCACGATGCGCGTGCAAACCGGCGCGAACATGATGTCGGCGGCGCCGAAGTCTCCGAACAGGAAATCGCCGCCGCCACCGAAGCGCGCGCGCGCCTGCGCCCACAATTCCATGATGCGCAACAGGTCCGCCTGCACGTCCTCGTCCGGGGTCAACGCCGGGAAGATCTGGCGGACGTTCATGCTGTGCTTGCGGCGCAGCGCCTGGAAGCTGGAATGCATTTCCGCCGCCATCGATCGCGCCATCGCCCGCGCCGCTTCGTCCGCGGGCCAGAACCGATCGCGCCCGACCTTATCCGCCAGATACTCCACGATGGCCAGGCTGTCCCAAACCACAGCATCGCCATCCCACAGGATCGGCACCTTGCCGGACGACGGCGCGAACTCGTCGCCGGCGCGGCGCTTGTCCCAATCGCCGTCGTACAGCGGCACGACGACTTCCTCGAACGCGAGGCCGGATTGCTTGCATGCCAGCCAGCCGCGCAGCGACCAGGAGGAATATGCCTTGTTGCCGATGATGAGTTTCATGACCCTGGCCTAGCGGCGCCACCGCCGCTGGGCAATCGTCGGATCAACCCACGGCTTCCATCACGGCCGCGCGCAATTCCCGGATGCCCATGCCCTTTTCGCTCGACGTCACGATGATGTCGGGATGGGCGGCGGGGCGTTTGCGGGCTTCTTCGGCGGTCGCGGCGGTGACGGTGGCCAGGTCGCTCGCCTTGATCTTGTCCGCCTTGGTCAGCACGACGCGGTAGCTGACCGCCGCCTTGTCGAGCATTTCGAGGATTTCGCGATCCACGTCCTTAATCCCGTGGCGCGCGTCGATCAGCACCAGCGCACGTTTCAGCACGTCGCGCCCACGCAGGAAATCGTTCACCAGATACCGCCATTGCCGGACCATGTCCTTGGGCGCCTTGGCAAAGCCATAGCCGGGCATGTCGACCAGCCGGAAGTTCAGCGGCACGCCGACGTCGAAGAAGTTCAGCTCCTGCGTCCGCCCGGGCGTGTTCGACGTCCGCGCCAGCGCGTTGCGATTGCACAAGGCGTTGAGCAGCGACGATTTGCCGACGTTCGATCGCCCGGCAAAGGCCACTTCGGGCACCAGCGGCTCGGGCAGATGCTCCAGCTTGGGCGCCGATTTCAGGAAGGCGATCGGCCCGGCGAACGCTCGCCGTGCCGCTTCGATCGCATCGTCGTCGAACGTGTCGCTCATTTGATCGCCACCGGCTTGGCCGGCGCCTGCTTCAATTCGGGATGACGCGCGTACAGCAGCCGCTGTTGCAGGATGGCGAGGCAGTTGGACGTGATCCAATACACCTGCAATCCGACCGCGAACGGCGCCATCACGAACATCAGCACCCACGGCAGGATGGCGAAGACCTGACGCTGCGTCTCGTCCATTGCCTGCGGGTTCAGCTTGAACTGGAAATACATCGATATGCCCAGTACGATGGGTACGATGCCGATCGCGATCATGTGCGGCGGGGTGAAATCCAGCAGACCGAACAGGTTGAGCGGGGTCAGCGGATCGGGTGCCGAAAGATCGCGAATCCAGCCGAAGAACGGCTGGTGCCGCATCTCGATCGTCAGCATCAGCACCTTGTAGAGCGCATAGAAGATGGGGATCTGGAGCAGGGTGGGCAGGCAGCCCGCGAACGGATTGACCTTTTCCGCCTTGTACAGCGCCATCACTTCCTGCTGCATCTTGACCTTGTCGTCCTTGTACCGCTCCTGCAGCGCTTTCATCTTGGGCTGCACGGCACGCGTCTTTGCCATCGACGCGAACTGGCGCTGTGCGATCGGGTACATCAGCCCGCGTATGACGACCGTCAACAGGATGATCGCGACCCCGAAATTGCCGACCATGCGGAACAGCCAGTCGAGGCAGGTGAAGATCGGCTTCTCGACGATCTCGAACCAGCCCCAATCGATCGCGCGGCTCAGATGCGGGATGCCGGCATCCTCATAGCGATCGAGCGTGTTCACTTCCTTGGCGCCGGCGAAGACGCGGGTCACGGTGGTCAGCGCCTGGCCGGGGCGCACGGTTTGCGCCGGCAAAGCGAAATCGGCCTGGAACACGTTGCTCGATGCCGCGCGGAAACCCGAATGGACCTGCGCATCCTGTTGCGGCACCAATGCGGTCAGCCAATATTTGTCGCCGAAACCCAGCCAGCCGCCGCGGGTGTCGAAGTAATTCTCCCCCGTCTTGGCCGAACTGCCGAAAATCCGCGAAAAGAACCCCGCCTGCGTGCCTGACAGATTGTCGTAGGAGATGTCGTAATTGGCGCCCCGCCCGAATGCGCCGATCGGGCCGACATGGTTGGTCCAGGTGTCGGTATCCTTCGACACGCCGGCGCGCGACAGCAGGGCATAGGGGCGGATCGAAACGGGTGCGCTGCCGCCGTTGCCGACGCTTTGCGTGACCGTGAACAGGAACTTGTCGTCGACCGCGATGCGCAAGACATAGCGCAGCCCCTGCGGGCTGACCCACGACAGCGTAACCGGCCGCGACGGCGTCAGCACGGGCGCATCGGCGGCGAACATCGTATCCGCGTTCGGCGCGGTCACCCCGTCGCCCGACCAGCCGAAGCTGGCGAAATACGCGTCCGGCGCCCCCGATGGCGACAGCAGGCGGATCGGCGGCGAATTCTTGGCGATGGTTTCCTTGTACGTCGTCAGCACCAGATCGTCGATCCGGCCGCCCTTCAGGTTGATCGAACCCGCCAGTGCCGGCGTCTGGATGCGGACCCGCGGCGCATCGCGCAGCACGGCGCCCCGATCGCGGATCGCGGCCGGCGTGGTCGTCACCGCACCCGCCTCGGGCTTGGGCAGGACCTTGGTCTTGCCGTCCTCCATTCTGGTGACGGGCGGGTTCGCGGTCGGGAAGAAGCGCTGCTGGACCAGGGGGAACCCGAACAGGATCAGCGCCGCGATCACCGCGAACAGGACGAAATTGCGACGGTCTTCGTTCAAAGGACTGGCCCCATGTTCTACGGCTCCCGGATCAGGGAACGGGATCGGGCCCGTGCCCGCCCCAGGGATGACACCGCGCGATCCGTCGCACGGCGAGCCAGCCCCCTTTGCCCGCGCCATAGCGGCGAAGCGCCTCTATTGCATAGGCCGAACAGGACGGCTGGTAACGGCAGGTCGGCGGCAGGATCAGCGAAGGGCCCAATTGCCACCCCCGCGCCACCGCGATCAGGATGCGCGCCAACGGGGCCGGGCGGGTTTTCGGGCCGCCCTCGTCGCTCACCGGCCGGGCGCCAGCTTGCGCAGCGCCTTCGACAATTCGGTGCGGAGCAGCGCGAAATCGCGCTCGATGCCGCCGTTGCGGCCGATCAACACATGGTCGGCGCCGCGCACGCCCGCCAGCGGCAGCACTTCGCGCGCCAACGCCCGCAAACGGCGCTTCATCCGGTTGCGCACGACGGCGTTGCCGATCTTCTTGGTCACGGTGAAGCCAACCCGTATGGTCGCATCACCATCGTCGCGCGGGCGAACCAGCAGGACGAAGCCCGGCATCGGCGCCCGCCGGCCCGCATTTGCCGCCAGGAAATCGCGGCGGACGGTGAGGGTGGCGATCGTCGCCGCGCCCTCGTCCTTATCAGGATTTAAGCCGACAGCTTCTTGCGGCCGCGGTTGCGGCGCGCGCGGATCACGGAGCGACCGCCCACCGTCGCCATGCGCGAGCGGAACCCGTGACGGCGTGCGCGCACCAGGTTGCTCGGCTGAAAGGTCCGCTTCATCGTACATTCCTTGGCAAATCTAAACTGAAAACGGCCGCCACGGGGACGGCCTTGCTGCCGGCGCGCTAGGCGACGCGGCCCGTAAAGTCAACGTGCCGCACCCGCACCCGCACCCGCGTCGCGCAGCCGGCGCCGTTTCGCGCTGGGCCGGCGCATCGCACGGTCGAGCAATGCGCCGACCCGCGGAAAGCGTCGCGCCGCGCGCCCGGAGCGCCAGCGCGCGCGCGGCGAATTGCGCAGCACCAGCACCAATCCCCCCGCGAACAGCAATGTCGCGGCGGGGCCGGGCAGGGGCGCGGTGATCGGCGCGAGCACCATCATCGTCGTTCCCGCGCCCAGCTGGGCATAGCGGGCAAAAGGGGAACGCGGCATGGCGGGCATGTGGCCTTGGTGTATTGTAAAAGCAAGACGCGTAACGCGCCGTTTGCAGGCTTGTAAAAACCGGTATGAACGATCGCTGACGGGGGACATACATGGCGGCGATCGTGGCGACGGTGGCGTATCTGGGGTTGGAAGCGCGCAGCGTCGAAGTGCAGGTGCAGTTGATCCCGGGGCTGCCCGCGTTCAACGTCGTCGGGTTGGGCGACAAGGCGGTGGGGGAGAGCCGCGAGCGGGTGCGCGGCGCGATCGCGGCAATGGGACTGGCCCTGCCGCCCAAGCGGATCGCGGTGAACCTGTCGCCTGCCGACTTGCCCAAGGAAGGATCGCACTTCGATCTGCCGATCGCGCTCGCGCTGCTGGGTGCGATGGGCGTCGTCGATGTGGAGACGCTGGCGGATTACGTCGTCGTCGGCGAATTGGGGCTGGACGCGCGGATCGCGCCTTCGCCGGGCGTGCTGCTGGCCGCGCTGCATGCGTCGCAGGAAGGCAAGGGGCTGGTCTGCCCCGCCGCGCAAGGTGCGGAGGCTGCCTGGGCCGGATCGATCGAAGTCGTCGCCGCGCCCGATCTGCTCGCCCTCATAAACCATTTCAAGGG
>DASTLZ010000056.1:0-17416 GCA_035714425.1 Sphingomonas sp. | reverse complement strand
ATTTGGGCGACGGCGGCGATATCACGTCCGCGGCCGTCATCCCGGCGGACGCGCGCTTCGCCGGCGTGATGGACACGCGCGATGCGGTGACAGTGGCGGGCCTGCCGATCGCGGAAGCGTTCTTCCGCGCGCTCGATCCCGACGTCGCCATCGAACGGCTGGTCGAGGACGGGGCGCAGGTTCCGGCGGGCACGGATCTGTTGCGCATCGCCGGCAATGCGCGTGCCTTGCTGACCGCGGAACGATCCGCGCTGAACACCGTGCAGCATTTGTCCGGCATCGCGACGATGACCCGCGCCTACGTGGATCGCCTCGCCGGCACCGACGCGATCCTGCTCGATACGCGCAAGACCATCCCCGGCCTGCGCCTGCTGGGAAAATATGCGACGCGCACGGGCGGCGCGCAGAACCACCGGATGGGGCTGTGGGATGCCGCAATGATAAAGGACAATCACGTGGCCGTCGCCGGTGGCGTCGGTGAGGCCGTGGCGGGAGCGAGGGCCGCCGGGATCGCGCGGATCATCGTGGAAGTCGATCGCATCGACCAGATCGAGCCCGCGCTGGCGGCCGGTGCTACCCATCTGCTGCTCGACAACATGCCGCCGCTCGTGCTGCGCGAGGCGGTGGCGCTGGTCGCCGCGCGGGTGCCGACGGAAGCATCGGGCGGGGTCACGCTGGATACGATCCACGCGATGGCTGAAACCGGGGTCACCTATGTGTCCGTCGGTCGCCTGACCCAATCGGCGCCCGCGGCCGACATCGGGCTCGATTTCGCGAGCGCTTGATGTCTATGATGGCGAACGGCTGATGGACATTGCGATGCGCCCGAGAGTGATAATGCTGGCTGAGCGGCTGTATTGGCTGAGCATCGCCGCCATGTCGGTCGTCGCGCTGCTGACGTGGCCGGACACGTCGGCCCAGATCGGCACCCCGCTGACCGTGGCGATGAACGCCGGCATCATTGGCGTGTCTGCGCTGTTGCTGGTGCTGGCGGTGCGGCGGCGCAGCCGGGTGGCGCTGTGGCTGCTGATCGCGCTCACTGTGTTGGGCGCCGTGGGCTATGTCTGGCAGGTCGCCTCGGGTATCCTGGCGGTCGGGGCGGTCGGCGTGGCGACGACGGTGCAGACGGTGCTCGCGTTCGTCGCGGCCGTCCTGCTGCTGCTTCCCGCGGCGCGCCGCTGGTTTGCCCGACCGGCTTTCGTTTTGGGAGACGTAGCGTGAAAATCACCGGTTGGATGGGCCGCATCGGTGCGATCGCCATGATCGTGGTGCCTGCTGCGGTGCAGGCGCAGGCGTATCGTTGCGCTCTACCCGCCGCCATTCCGCGCCCCCGCCCCGATCTGCCGAGCGCCAACCAGCCCAAACGGGTCGTGCCGATCGGCGGCTATACGCTGGCGATCAGCTGGGCCCCGCAATTCTGCCGCAACAAAAGCGGCGGTGACGATGCATCCGCGCGGTTTCAGTGTGGGGAGGGCAATCGCTTCGGCTTTACCCTACACGGTCTGTGGCCCGACGGCGTCGGCAAGGACTGGCCGCAATATTGCCGGTCCACCGCACTCGTGCCGCGCCCTGTGGTACGCGCCACCCTGTGTTCGACCCCTTCGGCGCAGTTGATCCAGCACGAATGGGCCAAGCACGGCACCTGCATGCCCGGCCAGCGTCCGGCGACCTATTTCGCCCGCTCAACCCGTGCCTATTCGCGGTTGCGCTACCCGGACATGGACGCACTGTCGCGACAGTCGCTGACCGCCGGCCGCTTTGCCGCAGCGATGGCGGCGACCAATCCGGGGCTTCGCGCCGATATGATGCGCATCACCGCGGGGCGCGACGGCTGGCTCGACGAAGTCTGGCTCTGCATGGATACGCGGTTTCGCTATCGCCGCTGCCCGGCGCACCAGGGCGGTCTTGCCCCCAACGCTGCGCTGAAGATCTGGCGCGGCGGGCGTTAGCCTTCCAGCGTAGCGCCTGCGGGATGGTGCCTGTCCAGATGCCGGCGGACCAGCCGCAGGTTGCGCGAGTTGGAGCGGAAAAGCAGATCGGGCAGCGCGCCGACGAAGGGGATCAGGCCCAATAGCCAATCGGTGCCGACGTTGCCCATCATCCGCGCCATATGCCAGCGCGACATGCCCAGATTGCGTGCTTCCCACACCAGATACGACCCCATCACCGCGCCCGCGGTGGGTCCAAGCACCGGCACCAGATCGAGCATCACGTCCAGCCCCACCTTGCGCTTGATGCCGGGAATCGTCACCAGCCCTTCCAGCACATGCTCCAGCGCCTCGACGCGCCGACGTATCGATGCGGCGTCACGGCCGAGGGGTAGCCCGTCGAGGAAGGATGGGCGGGGAATGCGTTGATCCATGTCCGCCTAAGTGGCGTCTTGCCGCAGCCTGTTCAACGGATGCCATGCACGGGTGTTGGGTTGCCACGCCCGCAGCCGCAGCGACACGACGGACCAGCGCAGCGGCCGTGCGATCGGAATGAAAGCGATGTCGTTGGCCAGCGCGCGATCCGCCCGGGCGATGGCGGCGGCGCGCGTGACTCGCGTGGGGGCCAGCCGCGCGTCCTCCAACGCGGCCTGCGCCTGTGCGCCGCACGGCTGGCACGCGGTCGCCAGATACCAGCGCGCACTGTCGTAAGGCGCGACCGCGTCGATGAGTTTCAAGTCCGCCGGGCTATCGATCGGGACGCGCTGCGCGACGACGCCGATCCGCCGCAGCGACGCCGCGACCTGTCCGAACACCAGGGTCGCGCCCGGCGACTGCGGCATGGCGATGCGCAGCATGACGGAGCCCGGCGCCCACCCGCGCGCCGGTGCGGGCGCGTCCAACCTTGCGGGCGGGGCTGCGGAATCGAGCGACTCGGGCAGGATGCGGTCTGCCGGCTCCCAATCCGGCGTCACAGCGGCCGTGACGGCGACGCGATCGATCGCACGCGCGACTGCCAGACGATGGGTGGCGTCGCTGAGAAAACCGCTGCGATCAACGACCGCCAATCCGAACAGTCCGGCGGCGGGATCGATCCGGATATTGGCCGGCGCGAATTTCGCCAGTTTCATGATCGGCCAGTCGGCGAAGGTGCCTCCGACGATCAGGTCCAGCTTGCCCATTGCGAAGCGTGCGATCGCGCGTGCGGCCGATTCGCCGATCAGCCGCACGTCGTCTTCGGGAAGCGCCTCGCGCCGGTCGTCGGGCTCGGCACGTCCCAGGTCCGCAACGGGCCGCAGCAGCGGGGACACCCCGCGCTCCACGACCTTCATCGGCCCGCTACCGACCCGCGTGCCTGGCCGAACGAGAGCGAGTTCGGGCTGCGCGAACAGCTTGAGCAGGTCGGGGCGCGGGCTCGACAGGCGCACTTCGATGACTTGGGGGGTCATTACGACGATTTCGTCGACGGCAGTCAGGAATGGCGCCAGCGGATTGCGCGATGCGGCGCGCACCTGGCGCTTCAGCGCGGCGACCACCTGTTCGGCAGTCACTGGGGATCCGTCCGCCCATTGTGCTTCGCGCAGGCGGAAGATGTAGCTCATGCCGTCGTCGATGACGGTCCAGCGTTGCGCCAGGCCCGGCTCGATCTGACCGACGGCGTCGAACCGGACCAATCCTTGCGCCGTCGCATCGGCGAACACGCGAGAGGCGGTATCGGCCGGTCTCCGGCTCGTGTCTATGATAGCCGGCGTCTTGCCGATGGCGCTGACCAGTACGGGTCCGACATCCGGTCGCCGGTTGCAGCCGCTGGCCATCAGCGCGGCCAGCATGATGGTGCGGACGGCGGGACTTGAACCCGCACTCCAGAGGAAACCGATTTTAAGTCGGCAGCGTCTACCGATTTCGCCACGTCCGCGCACGGCGATCACCCGAAGCGCAGCGAAGGCGAAGCGTCAAGCGCTTCAGACGTTCAGGCGTGCACGCATTTCCTTGCCAGGCTTGAAATACGGGACGCGCTTGGCCTCGACCGATACGACATCGCCGGTGCGCGGGTTGCGCCCCGAACGGGCATCGCGATCGCGCGTGGAGAATGCACCAAAGCCGCGGAGTTCGACACGGCCGTTTTCGGCCAATCGCTGGATGATCGTGTCGAAGAATGTCGTGGCAATGGCGTCAACTTCGCGTGGCGACAGGCCGGGATATTCCAAAACCAACTTATCCACCAATTCGGACCGAATCATCGTCATTTCCTCAGCCGGAACGTGCCGGACGCGTCACGATACGAAAGATCGCAAAAATTCGCCAGACGTTGAGCAAGGTTAATAAAAAAAGAACGGCGGTCGGGCGCACTTTATGTGCGCCGACCGCCGTTTTTGTCCGGAAATGAGGCGATTGGAACGCTTACTTGCCGTCGCCGCCCCGCGCCTTCAGCGCTTCGCCCAGGATGTCACCCAAGGATGCGCCCGAATCGGACGAGCCATATTGTGCTACAGCCTGCTTCTCTTCGGCGATCTGCATCGCCTTGATCGAGAAGGTCGGCTTCTTCGACCGGTCGAACCCGGTGACCATCGCGTCGAACTTCTGCCCGACCTGGAAACGCTCCGGCCGCTGTTCGTCGCGGTCGCGACCAAGGTCGGTCCGCTTGATGAAGCCGGCCGCGCCGTCGTCACCCTGCTGCACTTCGAGGCCCGCATCGCGCACCTCGAGGACGGTGACTGTGACGACCTGGTTCTTGCCCAGGCGATCGCCCGCCGCCGCAATGCCGCCGGCCGCCGGGCCACCGCGCTCGAGCTGCTTCATACCAAGCGAGATACGCTCCTTCTCCGCATCGATGTCGAGCACGACGGCTTCGACAGTCTCCCCCTTTCGATGCAGGTTCAGCGCGTCTTCGCCGCTGACACCCCAAGCGATGTCCGACATGTGGACCATGCCGTCGACGTCGCCGTCCAAGCCGATGAACAGGCCGAATTCGGTGGCGTTCTTCACTTCGCCCTCGACGGTCGAACCGATCGGGTGCGCGGCGGCGAAAGCCTCCCACGGGTTGTTCTGCGCCTGCTTCAGGCCCAGCGAGATGCGGCGCTTGTCCTGATCGACTTCCAGGACGATTACGTCGACTTCCTGGCTGGTGCTGACGATCTTGCCAGGATGGACGTTCTTCTTGGTCCAGCTCATTTCGCTGACGTGGACCAGGCCTTCGATCCCTGCTTCCAGTTCGACGAACGCGCCATATTCGGTGATGTTGGTGACGCGGCCCGACAGCTTGGCGCCGATCGGATATTTCGTCTGCGCGGCATCCCACGGATCGCTCTCGAGCTGCTTCATGCCCAGCGAGATGCGCTGCGTGTCCTTGTTGATGCGGATGATCTGCACCTTCACCGTGTCGCCGATGTTCAGCACTTCGCTCGGATGGCCGACGCGCTTGTAGCTGAGATCGGTGACGTGCAGCAGGCCATCGATGCCGCCCAGGTCGACGAACGCACCGTAATCGGTGATGTTCTTGACGACGCCGTCGATCACCTGACCCTCGGCCAGGCTCAGGATCAGGCCCGAACGCTGCTCGGCGCGGGTTTCTTCCAGCACGGCGCGGCGCGACACGACGATGTTGCCGCGCTTGCGGTCCATCTTCAGGATTTGGAACGGCTGCGGGATGTCCATGAGCGGCGTGACGTCACGAACCGGGCGAATGTCGACCTGCGAACCGGGCAGGAAGGCGACGGCGCCGTTCAGGTCGACGGTAAAGCCACCTTTCACGCGGCCGAAGATGACGCCTTCGACGCGGCTCGACTGGCTGAATTCGGCTTCCAGCTTGTCCCAGGCGGCTTCGCGGCGGGCGCGGTCGCGGCTGAGCATGGCTTCGCCGTGCATGTTCTCGACGCGGTCGACATAGACCTCGACTTCGTCGCCGACCTTCAATTCCGCCTTTTGGCCTGGCGCTGCGAATTCGCGCAGCGGCACGCGGCCTTCGGATTTCAGGCCGACGTCGATGACGGCCATGTCGTTTTCGATCGCGGTAACGGTGCCGTGAACGACGCGGCCTTCGAAGCTGTCGGCGCCGCCGAACATCTCGTCGAGCATCGCGGCGAAATCGTCACGGGTGGGCGTAGCGGGCTGGGTTGCCATAGAAAAGGAGGGTCCTCGGTATTCGTTTTTCCGGCCAAGCGGTTGGGTCCGCTGGTCTTGGCCAAAACGCCGTGCCGCCCGGATGGCGAAGCGCGGCACCCGACGGGACGGATCGGGCGGAGGGCAAGACGCTATTATGCGAAAAGGGCGCGCGAGCGTTCGGGCCGACGCGCCGTCCTCCGCGAGACAATACTCGCCGGGTGGCGGGCGCTTACACGATCGCACGATCGCGTTCAAGGTGCGCGGTCAGGGTTTGGTGCGTTGCGCCTCGATCAGGCCGATGGCCTTTTGCACGGATGCCTCGATCGACAGGAAGCTGGTATCGAGCAGTGCGGCGTCAGGCGCCTGGATCAGTGGGGCGGCGGAGCGGGTGCTGTCGCGGGCGTCGCGGGCGCGGATGTCGGTCAGCACGCGGTCGAAGCTGATCGTGCTGCCGCGCCGGCCGAGTTCGGTGTGGCGGCGGCGGGCACGGATTTGCGGGGTCGCCTTCACGAACAGCTTGGCGTCGGCGTCCGGCGCGATGACAGTACCGATATCGCGGCCGTCCAGAACGGCGCCGCCCGGCTGCGCCGCAAAGCGCCGCTGCCGTTGCAGTAGCGCGGCGCGGACCAGCGGATGCGCCGACACGATCGATGCGAGCGCACCGACCGCATCGTCGCGCAGACCATCGTCTTCCAGCAGCCGTTCGTCGAAGTCGCAAGCGGCGACTGCATCGGCCTCCTTGGCCGGATCCAGTTCGTGAAAGCGCACGCTGAATGCGACGGCGCGATAGAGCAGGCCTGTGTCCAGATGTGGCAGGCCGTAATGGCGGGCGAGCGCGCGGGCGATCGTGCCCTTGCCCGAGGCGGCGGGGCCGTCGACGGCGATAATCATGCGTCTTCCATTGCGGCTTGGGCACCCAGCGCGGTTGCGACGGCGACGAAGCCGGGATAGCTGGTGGCGATTGGCGTGGCGTCGTCCAGCGTGATGGCGCGGCGCGCGTGTAGGCCGGCGACGGCCATGCTCATCGCGATTCGGTGATCGAGGTGGGTCGCGACGGTGCCGCCGCCTGCGATGGCCTCTCCGCCGCTGCCCTGGATGGTCAAGCCGTCCTCATGCTCATCGACGACGACGCCGCACATGCGAAGTGCGGCGGCCATCGCAGCGATGCGATCCGATTCCTTGACGCGCAATTCGTCCGCGCCGCGCGCCAGGGTGCGTCCTTCGGCGAAGGCCGCGGCGACGAACAGGATAGGGTATTCGTCGATCATGCTGGGTGCCAGATCGGCTGGCACTTCGATCGCGCGCAGTGGCGTATGGCGGACACGAAGATCGGCGACTGCTTCGCCGCCGACATCGCGCGTATCGACCGCTTCGACCGACGCGCCCATCATCCGCAGCGCGGTCAACAGGCCGATGCGGGTGGGGTTCATCAGCACGTTCTCGATCGTCACGTCCGATCCGGGTACGATCGAGGCGGCGACGATCCAGAAGGCGGCGGACGAAGGATCGCCGGGCACGGTGATGGACTGCGGCCGCAATTCGGCTTCGCCGCGCAGGGCGATCAGGCGACCCTGCGGCGTGTGCTCGACGCTCAATTGTGCGCCGAAGCCGCGCAGCATTCGTTCGGAATGGTCTCGCGTCGGTACGGGTTCGGTGACGCGGGTAACGCCCGGCGTGTTCAGACCGGCGAGCAGTACCGCCGACTTCACCTGCGCGGAAGCCACCGGCAGCGTGTAGGTGATCGGAATCGCCGGACAGATGCCCTGCATCGTGAGCGGCAGGCGATCGCCCGGCGCCGTGGTGAAGCTGGCGCCCATCTGTGCCAGCGGCTGCGTCACCCGCGCCATCGGCCGCTTCGACAGCGATGCGTCGCCTATGAAAGTGACGGTGATGGGATGGCTGGCGACAAGCCCCATCAGCAGCCGGGTCGACGTGCCCGAATTTCCCATGTCAAGCGCGGTTTGCGGCTGGAGCAGCCCGCCTACGCCTACGCCGTGGACGTGCCAGACCCCGTCCCCACCGCGTGTCACGTCGGCACCCATCGCCCGCATCGCGGCGGCGGTGGCCAGCACATCTTCCCCCTCCAGCAGCCCTTCGATGCGACTTTCGCCGATCGCGAGCGCGGTGAACATGATCGCGCGGTGGCTGATCGACTTGTCGCCGGGCACGCGCACGCGGCCGACGAGGGGGCCGGCCGCGGTGAGCGACAAGGGGCGGGGATGGGCGTGCGACATGACGGCGCGGCTTTTGACAGTCGCCTTGTGCTATGGCAAGGCGCGCCCCACTTCGCTGGGCACTCCCCCGGCAGATACAGACATTTCGAAAGGTTCGACACGGCATGATTAAGCCGGAATGGGGCACGAAGCGGACGTGCCCGAAATGCGCGACGCGTTTTTACGACCTCGGCAAGGACGATCCGGTGACCTGCATCAATTGCAGCGCGCATTGGGACCCCGAGCCCATCCTGAAGTCCAAGCAGCCGCTGCCGTTCGAAGTGGCCAAGCCCGACGCGATCAAGCCCGACGCCGATCTGAACGGCGACGAAGAGGATATCGGCGCGATCACCGGCGAGGACGAAGAGCCATCTGCCGATGACGAAGTCGACCTGGGTGGCGACGACGATCTGGGCGTGGACGCGCCGAGCGCCGACGACGAACATTGATGTCATGCGGGTGGTGCCGGCTGCGGCGCCACCTGCCGGCAGGTGCGAAGCCGCTTGCCAAGTGCGCGGTCCCCGGTTAGGGGACGCGCCTTCCCGACGGATGGGGCCGTAGCTCAGCTGGGAGAGCGCTGCAATGGCATTGCAGAGGTCAGGGGTTCGATCCCCCTCGGCTCCACCATTCCGGCCGGTTCAGGCGCGGTGATCCATCAGATTGCAGCTTTGTAGAGGCTGTCGAGGCGTTCGCCATAGACCTGCTTCAGCACATGCCGGCGGATCTTCAGGCTGGGTGTCAGCTGCTCGTTTTCGATGGTGAATGAGGCGTCTGCCAGGATGAAGCGGCGGATGCGTTCGGTCACCGAGAGCTGCGCGTTGACGCGTTCCACCGCAGCTCCGATCGCGGTCCGATAGGCCGTGTTTTGCGCGAGACGGGCGAAGTCGCACGGGGTGCCGCTGCCGGCACAAAATTCCTGCGTCCATTCCGGATCGGGGACGATCACGGCGACCATATAAGGCCGCCGATCGCCGGCGATCATGGCCTGCGAGATTTCGGGCTGCAGGGTGAGCATGCCTTCGACCTTTTGGGGCGCCACATTCTCGCCCTTGTCGTTGATGATGAGGTCTTTCTTACGATCGGTAATGCGGATGCGGCCCTTCGCATCGATCTCGCCGATGTCGCCGGTGTGCAGCCAGCCGTCGACCAGCACCTGCGCCGTTTCGGCGTCGTTGCGCCAATAGCCGTGCATCACGCATTCGCCTCGCGCCAGGATTTCGCCGTCGGGGGCGATGCGCACTTCGGTGTCGACCAGCGGCGGGCCGACGGTGTCCATTGCTATGCCGGCGGCGGGGCGATTGCACGCGATCACGGGCGCCGCCTCGGTCTGACCATAGCCCTGCAACACGGTAACGCCGACCGCGTGGAAGAAGGTGCCGACATCCGGGTTCAGTGGCGCGCCGCCGGAGACCATCGCTTTCAGCCGTCCGCCAAAGCGCTTGGCGATCTTGGGCTTGAGCAGCAGGCCGACCGCGGCCTGCATCGGGCGATCGATCAGCCGGACGTTGCCGGACAATTCGCGCGTGCCGATCGCGACCGCTTGAGCAAGCAGGCGCGCGCCGACGCCGCCCTGCTTCTCCACCGCCTTGATGATGCGCGTGCGCAGCACTTCGAACAGGCGCGGCACGACGACCATGATCGTCGGGCGCACCTCCTCGATATTGGCGGCGAGCTTTTCGAGCCCTTCGGAATAATAGATCTGGCCGCCCAGGCCGATCGGCAGAAACTGGCCACCGCTGTGTTCATACGCGTGCGACAGCGGCAGGAACGAAAGGAATACCTCGTCGCCCCAGCCGAAATCCTCCGACAGGATGGTGGTGCAGCCGTTGACGTTATGCAGGATCGCGCCGTGGTGCTGCAACACGCCGCGCGGCGCGCCGCCGGTGCCGCTGGTGTAGATGATGCAGGCCGGATCGCCGCGACCGAAATCGGCGGCGAGGCTTTTGGCATCGCTGGGATGGCTATGGATGAGGCCGTGCCAGTCGTGGCAATCGACCGCGGATTGGCCCAGGCGTACCTTGTCGATGCCGATCACGATCTGCGCCGCGGCGGAGCGCAGGACGGCGGGCATCAGCACGTTCGCCAGCTTCTGGGTGGAGACGATGACGGCGCGCGCGCCCGAATTCTCGATGATGTGCGCGTGATCGCGCTCGGTATTGGTGGTGTAGGTCGGCACTGTGATGCAGCCGGCGGCCATGATCGCCAGATCGGACAAGCACCATTCCGGCCGGTTCTCGCTGACCAGCATCACCCGGTCGCCGGGATTCAGGCCGATGGCCTTCAACCCTGCCGCAAGGCTGGCGACTTGCCGCGCCGCGTCGGCCCAGCTGATCGCCGCCCAGGCCTCGTCGCGCTTTGTCCAAAGAAAGGGCGCATCGCCCTTCTCTGCCGCGCGGGTCAGGAACATGGCGACCAGATTGGGAAAGTGTTCAAGGGTCCGCATGGTCACTCCGGTGCCCGCTGCACGCCGATCCGGCCTGGTTCGGTGACCCGGCCGTCCTCGGCGATCGCCACGCCTTCGCTGCGGGGGTCGGCTGCGCCTATCCAGCGCCCACCCACCCGCTCCACCGCATTCGCCTTTAAGCCAAGCGGCGCGATCAGGACCGTCTGTCCCAGCGCGCGCATCCCCGGCGCCATCGCTTCGGCCTGCGTGCCTTTTTCGGCGATGACTGTCCCGGGGGCGAAGACAAGGCCGAGACCGATCGCGTCCTGTGCGCTCAATTTCCAGTCGAGGACGCCGACGATGGCCTTCGCCACCTGTGCGATGATCGTCGACCCGCCAGCCGCACCGACTGCGATACGCACGCGACCGCTGGCGTCATAGACGATGGTGGGCGCCATCGAGCTGCGTGGGCGCTTGCCGCCCTCGACCCGATTGGCGACCAGCGCGCCGTTCTTTGTGGGCACGATGTCAAAATCGGTCAGCTGGTTGTTGAGGACGGTGCCGTCCACGCTCAGCCCCGATCCAAAATAACCCTCCACCGTCGTGGTCACTTCGACGACGTTGCCGCGCGAGTCGGCGACGGCCAGGTCGGTGGTGCCGTGCACTTCGGAAACCGGTGCGGGTGTGCGCGCCGGTGCGCCGGGCGGCGTTCCGGCAGACACCGCCGCCATCGTCGCGGCGGGGGAGATCAGCGCCGATCGCAACGCCAGATAGCGCCCATCGAGCAGGCCCGCGACCGGCACGCGGACGTAATCGGGATCGCCCACGTACAGATCGCGATCGGCATAGGCGAGGCGTGAGGATTCGGCGAACAGATGCCACGCCACCGGCGAATCCTTGCCCAGCTTCGCCATGTCGAAGCGTTCCAGCTGCTTCAGGATCATCAGCACGGTGATCCCCCCGGACGATGGCGGCCCCATGCCGCAGACGCGGTAGGTGCGATACGGCAGGCAGACCGGCGGACGCGGTTTCGCGTCGTAGGTGGCGAGATCGCCGGTCGTCATCTTCGATGGATTGCGGCTCGCGCCGTTGACGGCGGCGACGATTTTCTGCGCTTCCGGACCGACGTAGAAGGCATCCGCTCCACGCTGCGCGATGCGGGTGAGCAGGGCCGCCTGCGCCGGATTGGTGACGCGCGCGCCGACCGCGAGTGGGCTGCCATCGGGCGCGGAATAAAGCGCGCGGGTCTCCGCCGTGATGTGCCGGCCGTAAGCGGCGAGGCCGTTCACCAGGCGCGGCGTCGCGTTGAAGCCTTGGGTGGCCAGTCGGATCGCCGGCTGGAACAGGCGTGCCCAAGGGAGCCTACCGGATTGCCGGTGCGCCAACGCCATGCCTCGCAGCGCGCCCGGCACGCCGACGCTGCGCCCGCCCGGCACTGCTGCATCGTGGCTGAGCGGGGTGCCGTCGGCGGCGTAGAACCAGCGTGGATCGGCAGCGGCCGGGGCAGCTTCGCGCGCGTCGATCGTGCTGACGCCGCCGGTCGCGGAGTGACTGACCCAGAAGCTGCCGCCACCTATTCCCGAACTCTGCGGCTCGACCACGTTAAGCGCCAGCATCGTTGCGATCGCCGCATCGGTGGCGCTGCCGCCCGCGCGCAGAATTTCCACGCCGGCTGCCGCTGCGCGTGGATCGGCGGCACTGACCATGCCGGTGCCGGGCGTGGACGGCGGTGGCTTGCCGCGTGCCTCGGCTAAAGTGGGCAAGGCTAGAACCAGGAGCGCGAGAACGATCTTCATGGCAGCGATCGTAACGGCTGGTCGCAAGCGCGCAACCCGCCCGCTCAGCCCGCGCCCACCGCGTCCGCGACGCTGGCGAAACCGTCGCGCGCGAGCAACGCGTCCAGATCGCGCAGCATTCGTGCTGGTAGCCCCGGCCCTTCATAGGCCAGGCCGGTGTAGAGCTGCACCAGGCTCGCCCCCGCCCTGATCCGCGCATAGGCTTCTGCCCCGCTGGCGATGCCGCCGACCGCGATCAGCGGCAGGGTGCCGCCCGTCGCCGCGCGGAAATCCGCCAGCCGTGCAGCGGCATTCGTCGCCAGCGGCGCGCCCGACAGGCCGCCGCTTTCGTGCGCTTTGTCGGATCGCAGGCCGTGGCGCGACAGCGTCGTGTTGCCCACGATCAGCGCATCGATGCGCGCATCCAACGCCGCGCGTGCGATCCCGTCGATCCCGACGGGCTCCAGATCGGGGGCGACTTTCAAGAACAGCGGCGTCTTGCCTCGCGCGGCCATGCACGCCGCCAGCAGATCGGCGAGCGCAGCGCCATGTTGCAGATCCCGCAGGCCTGGCGTGTTGGGGGAACTGATGTTGATCGTGACATAGTCGGCGATCGGTGCGGCGGCGGCGACGCTTTGGGCGTAATCGGCGATGCGATCCGCCGAATCCTTGTTCGCGCCGACGTTGATGCCCAGCACGCCGTGCCGTGTCGCAGTTTTCGCCCGGTCGAGCGCTGCCACAAGACCGCCGTTGTTGAACCCCATGCGATTGATGATCGCGCGGTCCTCGATCAGCCGGAATAGCCGCGGGCGCGAGTTGCCGGCTTGCGGCAGCGGCGTCAGTGTACCGATCTCGGCAGCGCCTAAGCCCAGCGCGAACCAGGCGGCGATCGCTTCGCCGTCCTTGTCGACGCCGGCCGCGAGTCCGACCGGGTTGGCGAAGGCGATCCCGGCCACATGGGCCGCCAGCCGAGGATAGGCAGCACCATCACGGCGGAACGGCAGGCCGGCGCCGGCCCAGCCGGCCAGCGCACGGATCGTCAGTCGATGCGCGGCTTCGGCGTCGATAGCGAACAGCGGTGCGCGTGCCAGTCGGGACAATATGGAAGCCATGATGCGCTTTCGCACTGTGCGGTATGCGCGTCAAAGGCTGCGCACCGCTTGACGGGGCGGGCGCTGGACCCCAGATGGCAATCGGAACGATTTGCTCCGATTGGAAATCATGCGCCTGTCCAGCCTTGCCGATTATGCCGTCGTGTTGATGACGGCGGCTGCGCGCCATTGTGGCGGCGCGGCGCGGCTGAACGCGACCGTGCTGGCCGAGGAAACCGGCGTGCCCCTGCCGACCGCGCAGAAGCTGGTCAGCCGCCTGTCCGCCGCCGGCTTGCTGGAAAGCGCACGCGGCACTGGTGGCGGCTTTCGCCTGGCGCGACCGCCGTCGGCGATCAGCCTGGCCGATATCGTCGAAGCGGTAGAGGGGCCGATCGCGATGACCTCGTGCGTCGACACCGACAATCATGATTGCGCGATCGACGGCACCTGCCGCGTCCGTCCGCATTGGCAGACCGTCAACGGCGCCGTGCGCGGTGCGCTCGCCGGCGTCAGCCTGGCGCACCTGTCCCAATCCGTTCCCGCTCAACACGCCGTTTCCGATCAAGAGGTACACGCCTGATGGCTACTCGCAACGCCGAGGCCTATGCTGCCGCGAACAAGACGTATGAATGGGGTTTCAGCTCGGACATCGAGCAGGAATTTGCGCCGAAGGGCCTGACCGAAGATACCGTCCGCTATATCTCCGCCAAGAAGCAGGAGCCGCAGTGGATGCTCGACTGGCGGCTGAAGGCGTTCGCCTTGTGGCAGACGATGACCCCGCCCGACTGGTCGAAGCTGAACGTGCCGCCGATCGATTATCAGGATGCCTTTTACTACGCCGAGCCAAAGGCGAAGCCGAAGCTGGGTTCGCTGGACGAGGTCGATCCCGAAATCCTGCGCGTGTACGAAAAGCTGGGTATTCCGATCAGCGAGCAGAAGATGCTGGCCGGCGTCGACGACACCCCGCGCGACGAGAGCGGCGAGCCCAAGCGCCGCGTCGCCGTCGATGCGGTGTTCGACAGCGTTTCCGTGGCCACGACGTTCCGCAAGGAGCTGGAAGCCGCGGGTGTCATCTTCCGGTCGATATCGGAAGCGATCCGCGAATATCCCGATCTGGTCCGCAAATGGCTGGGCAAGGTGGTGCCGACGCACGACAATTACTTTGCGACGCTGAACTGCGCGGTCTTCAGCGACGGGACGTTCGTCTACATTCCCGAAGGCGTGCGCTGCCCGATGGAATTGTCGACCTATTTCCGCATAAACGCGGAAAATACCGGCCAGTTCGAACGCACGCTGATCGTGGCCGACAAGGGTAGCTACGTCAGCTATCTCGAAGGATGCACCGCGCCGATGCGCGACGAGAACCAACTGCACGCTGCTGTGGTGGAACTGGTCGCGCTGGACGACGCGGAGATCAAGTACAGCACGGTCCAGAATTGGTATCCCGGCGACGAGAATGGCCTGGGCGGCATCTACAATTTCGTCACCAAGCGCGCTTTGTGTCAGGGCAAGAACAGCAAGGTGTCGTGGACGCAGGTCGAGACCGGCAGCGCGATCACCTGGAAATACCCGAGCTGCGTGCTGGCGGGAGAGAATAGCGTCGGCGAATTCTACTCGGTCGCGGTGACGAACAATCGCCAGCAAGCGGATACCGGCACCAAGATGATCCACCTGGGCAAGGGGTCGCGATCGACGATCGTGTCGAAGGGGATTTCGGCGGGGCGTTCGGACAATACGTACCGCGGGCTCGTCCGTGTCGCGCCGACGGCAGAGGGGGTGCGCAATTTTACTCAGTGCGACTCGCTGCTCCTCGGCGACCAATGCGGCGCGCATACCGTCCCGTACATCGAGGTGAAGAACCCGAGCGCGCAGATCGAACACGAAGCGACCACGTCGAAGATCAGCGAAGACCAGATGTTCTACGCGATGTCGCGGGGCCTCGACAGCGAAGCGGCGGTTGCGCTGATCGTCAACGGGTTTGCCCGCGAAGTGCTGCAACAGCTGCCGATGGAATTTGCCGTCGAAGCGCAGAAGCTGCTGGGGATTTCGCTTGAGGGGAGCGTGGGGTGAGACATTGGGCCTATTTAATCGTGGCCGCCGTGATGCTTGCGTCCGCGGTGAACGTCACGGCGCAAGTGAGTGACCTCAGCGACGATACTCGTGCTTTGCACACGGAGTGGATGGTGTGTCTGAAGCAAAATGCAGCGGAATTCAGCCGGGGCCGAGACGCGGCTGACGTAGTTGCCAGCGGGGTTGTCGCTGCGTGCGACGTTAAGCTTTCGGATTACGTGGTTTCGATGCGTCGATCTGAAGACGATTCTGCCGTTTGGGCTGCGACACAATCGCGGGTCACAGACGCACTTCAAATCGGCGCTCGAAATGGGGTGCTACAAGACGTTCTTCAGATCAGATCGAGAGAAAATCGACCAAATGCTCGTCATTGAAAACCTCCACGCCGAGATCGACGGCAAGGCGATCCTCAAGGGCCTGTCTCTCACCGTCAACGCGGGCGAGATCCACGCGATCATGGGGCCGAACGGCGCCGGTAAATCGACGCTCGGCTACGTCATCGGTGGTCGCCCCGGTTACGAGGTGACCGAAGGCTCCGTCTCTTTCCACCCCGGCGAAGGCCGGGGCCCAGTTGCGGGCGGATCGATGCTGGACCCCGGCCTTTGCCGGGGAGGCAATGAAGGGCAGGAGGACGGTTGGATCGACCTGCTCGAACTGGCGCCGAACGAGCGCGCCGCGGCCGGCGTCTTCCTCGGCTTTCAATATCCGGTCGAGATTCCGGGCGTCAGCAACGTACAGTTTCTGCGCGAGGCATTGAATGCGCAGCGCGGGGTGCGTGCGGAAAAGCCATTGTCTGGGGCCGAATTCCTGAAGCTGGCGCGTGCGCAGGCCGCGGCGCTGGATATGGATGCCGAGATGCTCAAGCGGCCGGTGAACGTCGGCTTTTCGGGCGGCGAGAAGAAGCGCAACGAGATGGTGCAGATGGGGATCGTCGATCCCCGGCTGGCGATCCTCGACGAAACCGACAGCGGCCTCGACATCGACGCGCTACGCATCGTCGGCGACGGCATCAACCGGATCATGCGGCGCCCCGACAAGGCGGTGATCCTCATCACCCATTACCAGCGGTTGCTGGATTATGTGGTCCCGGATCATGTCCACGTGCTCGCCGACGGCCGCATCGTCCGGTCCGGCGGTGCGGAATTGGCGCATGACCTGGAACGCGAAGGCTATGCGGGGGTCACGGCGTGACCGAGAATGGGGTTCGCGCGGAGGCGCAGAGCGCGCGGAGGCATTGCGCCTCGCCGCGCGAGCGGCATTTCGGTCACCATCTTCGTGTCGAACGCGCGGGTCGCCACGCGCACGCCATCTCTGCGCCCTCCGCGCCTCTGCGCGAAACCAATCTCCGGTCCCCGCAGCCCGCCCGAACTGCCGCATGACCGCCGTGATCGATCTTCCGACCAATCGCGAAGAGGCGTTCCGCTGGGCCGACATGCCTGCGCTGCAAGCCGCGCGGGCCTTGCCGCCAGTATCGGCGGCGGTGCCCAACGCGATCCTGGCCGATGCCGCGCGTCTCGTGTTCGTCGGCGGAGCGTTGACCCACCGCGCCGGCGACTTGGCGATCACGCAAGCGACCGTCGTGAGCGATCACGCGCTCGCGCGCCACGCGAGCGGTGATGGCCGTTCGATCGCACTGGCCCCGGGCAGCGTCACCACGATAGAGATCACGCGCGTCAATGCCGGTGAAGACAGCCACACCCCGCTCGTCTTCACGCTGGGCGAGGATGCGGTGCTGACCCTGGTCGAGACCTATGTCGGCGCCGGCTGGTCGAACGCGCTGACGCGGTTCGAGCTGGGCCAGGGTGCGCGCGTGATGCGCGCGGTGCGCGTCGCGCAATCCGCGGGCTTCGTATCG
>DASTLZ010000055.1:0-10031 GCA_035714425.1 Sphingomonas sp. | reverse complement strand
GGCACCGCGACTATCAGACTTTCGTCGCGTAGATCATCCGGCCTTCGCCGAGGCGCGCGAAGACCTGGGCCAGGTCGCTTTCGCCGACCGCGAAACAGCCCTGGCTGCGGCCGAGCACGCCGCGCGCCTGGAGGATGTCCTTGTTCGCATACCAGGCAGCGTGGACGACGATGGCGCGGCCCAGCGCATTGTCGTTGGTCGCGTCCAGACCGATCAGCCGCTGCGACCGGCCGTGCTTGCCGACGTAATAATCGGACGCCAGGAACGCGCCTTCGCACGACGCATTCGATCCGAAGGCATTGGAAAAGCGCGCGAGATAGCCGGTGTGCGAGGGATCAGACCCGCTGCCATGCGCGACCAGCAGCGACGTGGTGCGCCCGCTGGCAACGTCGAGGAAGTGAAAGCGCGGCTGCGACGATGGCGCCGCGAAATCGACGATGGCGATCCGGTCGCGCGCGACGCGATCCCCGTGGCGCTGCAACGACGCGAGCGCGCGGCGGAGCAATTCCGGGCGCACCACGCGTGGGCTGGTCAGGGTCGCCGCCGCGGTGCGGTGCGGCACCGGCGGCTGCGTCATCGGCCTCAGGTCGGCCGATGTGATCCGCCGCGCGGCCACCGCACCGGGCACCGCCAGCAGACCGCCCATCAGAGCCGCGTTCTTCAACATGGCGCGTCGATCGCGCACGATATCGCCGAGTTCGTTCATCTGTACCCTTGAGATCGCCCCGTTCCGTGACCCGGATATAACAACTTTATCGTTAAAATTCGCTCCACTTTCCCGCTGGTTGCAACACGCGCCGTGCATCCGGCGCGAAATGCGAACGGTTCGTCGTCATGCGCCCGGAGGCGGACGCGCAGGGCGGTCCGCCGACAGAATCGCCGGTGCATCGAAAAGGACGGTCTTGTCGCGGTGCCGGGCCGCTCCCCGCGATCAGGTCGTCGGCGTCTCGGTGGTCGGCTGGCCGGTGCCCATCGTGCCGCCGCTGGGCGACACCGGCGTCGGATTGCCGGGCGCTTCGGCCTTGGGCGTCACGTCGGTCGAGCCGGGAACGCTCGGCTGCCCGCCCGGCGTGCCCGGCGGAACGGCCGCGCCCGGCGTCACCAGCGCGAACGCCTGCGCCGGGTGATCCTGCATCAGCTTGTATGCGCGCGCATACCAGGGCGTGCCCGGATAATTCGCGCCCAGCACCGCCGCGGTCTTCTGCGCCTCCAACGGCGTACCGAGTGCCAGGTACGTTTCCGTCAGCCGCATCAGCGCTTCGGGCGTGTGGGTGGTCTGCTGATACTCCTCGATCACCCGGCGGAAGCGCAGCGTCGCCGCCAGCCACTGGCCGCGCGTTTCGTAGAAGCGGCCGATCTCCATCTCCTTGCCGGCAAGGTGATCGTTGACCAGATCGATCTTCAGCCGCGCGTCGGCGGCATAGCGCGTGTTGGGATAGCGGCGCATCAGTTCGCCCAGCGCGTCCAGCGCCTGCCGCGTGATCTTCTGGTCGCGCGTCACGTCGCCGACCTGCTCGTAATAGCCCATCGCGACGAGATAATAGGCATAGGCCGCGTCGCGATTGCCGGGGTGGACCGACAGGAAACGCTGCGCCGACTGGATCGATTCGGTGTAGCTGGCGTCCAGGTAATAACTGAACGCGCTCATCAACTGCGCACGCCGTGCCCAGACCGAATAGGGATGCTGGCGCTCCACCTCGTCGAACAGCACCGCCGCTTCCTTGTAGCGATGCTTGTCCAGCCGGTCCTTGGCGGTCGAATACAAGGTGCCGACATCGCGCGCGATATACGGCGTGTCGGTCTTCGTCCGGTTGGTGGCACAGCCGGCGAGCGGAAGGCCGATGACGGCGGCGAGCGCGAAAGCGCGGAAACTGGGGATACGCATCGATCGCCCCATAGCGCAGCGGCGTATCCGCGAACAATAGCCGGGATCGTTCGAAGGCGTTATCGCGTTGCCACCGGCAATCGCATCCGCCGCCCATCTCGATCGAGGACCGTTCTATGCCCGCGACGCTGCTCCACACCCACCGCGTCGAAAAGCCGTGGGGCCGCCACGATCTGGGCTTCGGCTTTCCCGATGCCGATGCAGGCGGCGATCCCGTCGGCGAAGTGTGGTTCCAGCAGCCCGGCGACACGACGCCCGAATTGCTCATCAAATATCTGTTCACCGGTCAGAAACTGTCGGTGCAGGTCCACCCCGACGACGACCAGGCGCACGCCCGTGGCCTGCCGCGCGGCAAGGACGAATGCTGGACCATCCTGAAGGCCGATCCCGGTGCCACCATCGCGCTCGGCCCGAAGCGCGGAATCACCAAGGACGAACTGCGCGCCGATGCGCAGAGCGGCCGAATCGAGGACGATCTGGACTGGGTGCCGGTAAAGGCGGGCGATTTCTTCTATGCGCCGTCGGGCACGATCCACGCGATCGGCGGCGGCCTGACCCTGATCGAGGTGCAGCAGAATTCGGAGACGACGTACCGCCTGTACGATTACGGCAGCGACCGCGAACTGCACCTGAAGGACGGCGTCGACGTCGCCGACCTGGAACGCTACCGCCCGATCACCTCGCCCGGCCCCGTCGCAGACGGCCGCACCATCCTGGTCGAAGGGCCCAAGTTCGTGCTCGAACGCTGGTCCGGTGGCGATCACACGGTCGCCCTGCCCGAGGGCACCACCGGCTGGCTGGTTCCGATCACTGGATCGGGCAACGTCGCCGGCGTCGCGTGGAAAGCGGGCGAATGCGTCACCGTGACGGGCAGCGAGACGATCTCCGCCGGCGCCGACGCCGACATGCTCTTCGCCTATCCGGGTGTCCGGCGTATCTGACCGATCGCGCTTGCCGACTGCCGGGCGTCGCCATAGCATCCCCGTCCGGACGACGAACGATGCCAGGGGAGAGACGGCGATGCGAACGGCAAGATGGGCGGCGGGTGCCGCGGCGCTGCTGTCGGCCGCCGCGCTGGCGGCGCAGGCGACTGTCCCCGCCAGCGTCCCTGCCACCGTCGCGGCGAGCGGCGATCCGGGCGCGGCGACCGCGCAGGGGGATCTGTCGGTCACCATCTACAACAATGACGTGGCGCTGGTTCAGGATGTCCGCACGCTGCCGATCGGCAGCGGCCGGGTGCGGCAGAGCTTTCCCGATGTCAGCGCCGCGATCCGTCCCGAAACCGTTTCGCTGGTCGTGCCCGATGCCGCCATCGTCGAACAGAATTTCGATTACGACCTGCTCAGCCCGTCGAGCCTGATGGAAAAGGCGGTGGGCGAGACGATCACGCTGGTCCGCACCAATCCCGCCACGGGCGCGGAAACGCGCGAGCGGGCACGGGTGCTTGCGGTAAACGGCGGCGTCGTGATCGAGGTGGGCGGCCGGATCGAAGTGCTGCGCGACGACGGCCTGCCGGTGCGTGCGGTGTTCGACCGGGTGCCCGAATCGCTGCGCGCGCGGCCGACGCTGTCGGTAACGCTGGCCAGCACGCGTGCGGCCACGCGGGCAGCGACGCTGTCCTACCTCAGCCGCGGATTGGGGTGGAGCGCGGATTACGTCGCGCTGTTCGACGACAAGGTGGGCACCATCGACGTGCAGGGCTGGGTCACGCTGCGCAACACCAGCGGCACGACCTTTTCGAACGCGCGCACCCTGCTGGTCGCCGGTGAAGTCGGCAGCACCGACGGCAATGACAGCTATGGGGACAACCAATACCGCCCCCGTCCCCGCCGCATCACCCGCACCGCACCGGGCACGGAGACGGCGGCGCGCGAGCAACTGGGCGACTTCTACCTCTATCCGCTGGCGCAGCGGACGACGATCGCCGACAAACAGACCAAGCAGGTCAGCTTCCTGGATGCCAAGGGCGTGGCGGCGACATCGGGCTATCGCTTCGAGAACCAATGGCTGGGCACGTCGGACGAACCACGCAGCGCGCAATCGGTGCTGCGCTTCGCCAATTCGGGCGCCGCGGGGCTGGGCGATGCATTGCCCGCCGGCGTCGTGCGGGTCTACGTCCGCGATGCGCGCGGCCAGCCGCAATTCACCGGCGAGAACCGGATAGACCACACGCCGCAGGGATCGACCATCGCGCTGCCGACCGGCGACGCGTTCGACGTGAAAGTCCAGCCGACGACGGTCAGCCGCACGCGCGTGAGCGAGACGCGCTGGCGCACCGCAGTGCGCTACACCCTCACCAATGCCCGCGCCAAGGCGGTCAGGGTGGAATTGGTCCAGAGCGGGCTCGACTGGGCCGACACGCGCGTCATCGCGGACAGCGCGAAGGGCGAGCGACGCGATGCCGGCACGATGGCGTGGCAGGTCGCGGTTCCCGCCAACGGAACGACCATCGTCACCGCGACATTCGACACGCGTTACTGATGCTCCGGCTGCTGGTCGCGTTCGCACTGGCGTTCGGCGCGGTGCCGGCCTGCGCGCAGCCGATCATCACGTCGGCAGCGCCGGACCGGGTCTCGCTCACCATCTACCGCGCGCCTTACGGGCGCGGCGCGATCGACGTGCGGGATCCGGACGGCTTTGCCCTGGTGACGGAAACGCGGCGCATCCGCCTGCCGCGCGGCGCCGCGGTGCTACGCTTCGAAGGCGTGGCGGAAGGGATCGTGCCGGTCAGCGCGATCGTCGACGGCCTGCCCGGCGGCGTGATCGAAAAGAACCGCGACGCGCGGCTGCTGTCGCCCGCTTCGCTGATCGACGGCACATTGGGGCGGCAAGTCACGCTGACCCGCACCGACAGGGCCAGCGGGCGGCGGACCAGTGAGGATGCGACGGTGATCGCCGGCCCTGCGCAAGGCGTGATCCTGCGCACCGCCGCGGGAATAGAGGCGCTGCGCTGTTCGGGATTGCCCGAGGGCCTTGGCTTTCGCGGCGTGCCGCCCGGCCTGTCGCGCGAGCCGGTGCTGAGCGTCGAGACGATCAGTCCGGCCGCGCGCACCGTCACCGTCCGGCTGAGCTATCTGGCATCGGGCTTCGACTGGCGCGCCAGCTATGTCGCCACGCTTGGCGCCGACGGCCGCACGCTCGATCTGTTCGCCTGGCTGACCCTGGCGAACGGCAATGCGCAGCGTTTCGCCGACGCGCAGGTGCAGGCGGTCGCCGGGCGGCTGAACCGGGTAGCGACGCCCGGCATCTGGGCGCAAGCGGCGGCGCTGCGGCTGTCGTGCTATCCGCTGGGCACCACCACGTCCGATCTGCGGGAACGGCAACCGCAAAGCTACGACATCGTGGTCACGGGATCGCGGGTGATGAGGAGCATGGCCGTGTCTGCTCCTATAGCTCCACCGCCCCCACCGCCGCCCCCGCCGCCACCGCCGCCGCCCGAGGACCTCGGCGACCTGAAACTCTACCGCGTGCCCGCGCTTACCGACGTCAATGCGCGCGCGCAAAAACAGGTGGCGCTGCTCGCGCAAACCGGCGTCGCGGTGGAGCGGCGTTATCGCAGGACGATTCCCGCCGGCCAGGCTATGGCCGTGACGCCGACCTCGGTCGTGCTGGTGATGAAGAACGAAGCGCGCGGCGGGCTGGGCGTGCCGCTTCCGGCCGGCGGCACCGCGCTCTATGGCCAAGCGGCCGGCGGGCGGCGGCTGATCGGCCTGGGCGCGATGACAGATCGCGCGGTGGGCGAGACGATCCGCCTCGCCGCCGGCGCCAGCGATCAGGTGTCGGTCACGCAGACGATCCAGCCGGGCGGCGACATCGTCTTGAGCGTGGTCAATGCCAATCCCTTCGCCGTCACCCTCGACCTGCCGATCGGAAGCGCGGGCCAGGCGATCCGGGCCAGGGACGGCGCGATCACACGGATGGACGGCATTGCGACCTGGTCTCCCACCCTGCCAGCCGCTGGCCGCGCGGAGTTGCGTTACCGGCTTTAGGTTTCGGCCCGGTCGGCCCGATGGCCGGCAAACGTCGTGGACGAGCAGGAGCACGGCGCATCCCATGCGCGTCGCCGAACCCTGCCCCTTGCAGACGCCGGGGCGGATGTGGCGCGAGGATGCGGGGCCGATGGGTGCCACGTCTTTTCAAGTTTTTAACCAATCTGCGGCATCACCGCGTGACGCCTTATCTGCAACTCAGCCTACACGGCCCGACGCCGTGCATCCGAGAGACCCCGTTCATGCTGAAGTCTATGAAGATTCCAAGGAAGCTGGCGTTTTCGTTCGCGCTGATATGCGCGTCCGCGGCGGTGATGATGATGGTGTTCTTCACCAACATCACCGCGATCAGGACGGCGACCGATCAGAACAACGCGAATCAGGCGATCCATGCCAAGGCGCTGGCACTGGAAACCGCGCTTCTGCGCCAGAACAGCCAGCTGCGCGGGTTCCTGGTCACCGGCGACACGTCGTACCTGAAATCCTACGACGAGGGGCGTGACGAATATGACACGAACTCGGCGGATCTCGAACAGGCGATAACGGACCCCGAGCTGCGCGCCGCATTGCTGAAATCGCGCGAGGAAACCCTGGCGTGGCGCAGCAAATGGGGCGACCGGCTGATCGCGCAGGTCAAGGCCGGCGACCGTGAGGGCGCGCAGGCGGACGTGCGGGCGGCGGGCAAGGCGGTGCTGGTCAGCGCCGCGGTGCTGCCGCTGCGCGCGATCCGCGATGCGCAGGTGGCGGTGATCGAGGAGAATTCCGCCAAGCAGAAAAGCGCGATCGCCACCGCAACGACGGTGCTGGCGGTCGGCGGCATCGCCGTCATCGCCGTCGCGGTGGCGCTGGCCATGCTGCTGACCGGCCTGATCGCACGACCGATCGCGGCATTGACGCGGACGATGGGCGATCTGGCGGCAGGCAAGAACGACGTCGAGGTCAAGCACACCGATCGCGGCGACGAACTGGGCGACATGGCCCGCGCCGTGCTGGTATTCCGTGATGCCGCCGTCGCCAAGCAAGCGTCGGACGCGGCAGCGACCCGTGCCGAAGCGACGCAGAAGATGGTCGTATCGACCGTGTCGGAGCAATTGTCCGAACTGGCGCAGGGCAATCTGACGGCCAGCATCGCGCCGGAATTTCCCGGCGACTATCAGGCGGTGAAGACCAATTTCAACGGCGCCGTCAGCGGCCTGCGCGACCTCATCTCCTCGGTCATCGAGGCCACCGGAGCGATCCGCACCGGCTCCAGCGAGATCGCGCAGGCGTCCGAGGATCTCGCGCGCCGCACCGAAGCCAATGCCGCCAGCCTGGAGGAGACCAGCGCCGCCGTCACGCAGATGGATGCGCGCCTGCGCACCACCGCAGGCGCCGCGCAGCGCACCGTCGCCCGAGCCGACAGCACGATCACCACCGTGTCCGACGGCCGCGCCACCGCGGACGAAGCGGTGCAGGCGATGGGCCGCGTCGCCGAAAGCGCCAAGGGGATCGATTCGGTCATCGAAGGCCTCGACAAGATCGCCTTCCAGACCCGCGTCCTGGCGATGAACGCCGCGGTCGAAGCCGGCCGAGCAGGCGACGCCGGCCGCGGCTTCGCGGTCGTCGCCGACCTGGTCTCCGCACTGGCCATGCGCGCCGAGGAAGAGGCGAAACGCGCCCGCGACCAGCTGAGCGTGACGCAGACCGACATCGTGACGGCGGTGCAGGCGGTGCACCGCGTCGACGGAGCCTTGTCCGACATCTCGACGGGCGTCGGCGAAGTCCACCAGCTGCTGGGTGAAATGGCGACCGCCAACCAGGCGCAATCGACCGCGATCACGCAAATTTCGGCGGCGATCGGGGCGATGGATCAATCGACGCAGCAGAATGCCGCGATGGTCGAGGAAACATCCGCCGCCGCCCGCCAGCTCGCCAGCCAGGTGACCAGCCTGTCGGACCAGGCGTCGCGCTTCACCGTCGACACCAGGAGCGGCGCCAGGAGCGGAGGGGGCAGCGAAGGGGGCAGAAGCAGCACACCCGCGCGCGGCGCCGGCCACGGGCGCTTCGACGGGCCGGTGCGCAACCTGCCGGCCGCGGCGATCCCCGCGCTGGTTCGTTCGCCCGCCGCAGCCGACGACGATTGGCAGAGCTTCTGATGGATCTGTCGCCGGGCTGGATGCGTGTTGCGACTCCGCTGGCCGATACCCAATGGGGTGACAGCGTCGCCCGCGACGTCGCGCGCACGATGACACGGCAGGCGGCCGTCCCCCGCGGGGAACTGGCCCGTCAGGCCCGCGTGGCACGAACCCTGGGCTCGCCATTCGTCGGTGCGGTGCTCGATGCCGGCGACCGCCATCTGCACCGCGCGCCGAAAACCGCCGCGCTGATCGCCGGCTGGCCCCACGATCGCGCCGCGGCGGCGCTGGCGATGCGGTTCAACGCCGCGCTGCATGCGCTTGCCCGGCGCGACGCCGATGGGGCGCTAGGCAGGCTCTACCGATCCGGCCACGGCGATTTGGACGGCGTGATCGGCGACGCGATGGCGGAGCACGACGACTTCGTCACCGATTGGATGCAGCACCCGCCGCAGACCAACGAAGTCGGCCGCGCGGGTGCGATCGCCGCCGCGTTGATGGCCGCGCGCCGCGAACTGGGGCTGCCGTTCGAGGTGCTGGAGATCGGCTCCAGCTGCGGCCTCACCCTCAATCTCGCGCATTATTCCTACGATCTGGGCGGCACGCGCGGTGGCATGGCGGCCAGTGCGGTGCATATCGCGCCGACGTGGCGCGGTGGCGCGCCTGCTTTTGCCCCGATCGAAGTCGTTGCGGCGCGTGGTGTCGATCTCAGCCCGCTCGACGCGCGCGATGCAGCGACGCGTGAACGGCTGCTGGCGTTCGTCTGGGCGGATCAGCCCTGGCGCACCGCACGCCTGGAACAGGCGCTGAAGCTGGCCGGCGCCCATTTGCCGCGCATCGACCGCGGCGACGCCGCATCGTGGATCGGCGCGCGACTGGCGGAGGAGCAGGCCCCGGGAACGTGCCGGGTGATCCTGCATTCGATGGTCCTGCAATATATCGCCCCCTACGATCGCCGCACGATAAACGCCGCCATCGCCGCTGCCGGTGCCCACGCCACCCCCGATCGCCCGCTCGCACAGATCGGCTTCGAATGGACGCCCGACCGGCGCGAAGTCCAGTTGTCGCTGACCTGCTGGCCGACCGGGGGAACGCGCGTGCTGGCCACCTGCCACGCTTACGGCGAATGGGTCGAATGGCGCGGAGATAGTGCGCCGAACTGACGACATCGCCGCCGCACCGATAGCGGGTGCATGACGCGGAACGGCGCCCGCTGATCCCGAACGCTACCATCGCCACCAAAGACCTAACGGCTGATCGTATAATCGAAGCGATCGACGTCGACGCTGCCGCGGTCGGCGCGGTTATTGTAGGTGTAGACGCCGACGCGATCGCCGCGATAATCGGCGTGGGTCATCTGATAGGGCGAGCCTGCGGGCCGGAACAGGCGCCCGTCGCCGCTGTAGCTGTAGCGCGCCTGCCCATCCACGCCCCAGGTCGTGCGCAGCCAGATGACCGGCCGGGGGACGGGCGCGATGTCGGTGGCACCGGCGGGGGTGCGGAATTCGACGCGGCGTGCGGTGCCCGACTGGACGATGCCGATCGCAGCGAAGGCGCCCGAGACATGGGCGAGGCCGGCATGCTGACCGTCGGTCATGCGCGCCAGGTCGAGCTTCACCGTCACGGTGTTCGCGGTCGTGCGGTAGCTGCGCTGGCCGAGGAAATTGCCGGTCTTGCGCAGGTCCCCGGCCACCAGTTGCGGCCAGGCACGCAGCCGCACCCAGCCGGGCCGCTCGGTCAGCGACCAATGGTCGGCGCGGGGCTGGTGGTTCCACTCCCATTGCGGTTGCAGCACCGGCTGCGCGAAATCGTCCGACAGCCCCAGGTCCGCAGGGCGCTTGCCCGGAATCGGCTTGGGCCAATGCCAGACCATCGCGCCGGCGCGCCCGGGGTCGGGATCGCCGATCATCGGCCAGCCGTCTTGCCACACCACCGGCAACAGGCTCATCGCGCGCCCCTCCCAGGACTGGCGGCCGTGATGGGTGAGGAAGAAGTATTTGCCCGGTGCCGCCTCGACGATGCCGCCCTGGTTGGGCTCGTAAT
>DASTLZ010000054.1:0-1658 GCA_035714425.1 Sphingomonas sp. | reverse complement strand
CACCTGCGTCTGGAGTGCATACATCTGTCGGTGATAGGCAACGAGCCCGCCCGGCGTCAGCGGATCGTGGGCATAGAACAACGCCGGCGCGAATGTCGCCACATACGCCGCGCCCGCACCCATGCCCAGCATCGCCCAAGCCGCGATCACGCGCATCCCGCCCCACGCCGCCGGATACGCCCACCGCACGACCGGAAAAGCGACCGCGGCGAACGCCACATACGGCGTCGCCGTCCATTTCGTCCCGCACGCCAGCCCCAGCAACACGCTGCCCGCCAGCCACCGCGCCGCGGCGCCGCGCCCCTGTGCCCTCGCGCCCGACAGCATCGCCGCCACCGCGAGCACGACGAACGCCGCCATGAACCCGTCGAGCATCGCAATCCGCGCCTGCACGAACACGGTGAAGTTCAGCATCACCAGCAGCGCGCCGATGCTGGCGGTGCGCACCGATCGGAACGCGCTCCACAGGATCGCGAACGCGCCCAGCACCACCGCCGTCGCCGCCACCGTGGAAAACGCCCGCCAGCCCAGCGGCGTGTCGCCGAACACCATGATCCCCAGCGCGATGATCGCCTTGCCCAGCAACGGATGTTCGACATTCGCGGAGCCGCTCAGCGATATCAGCGTCCGCGCGGCGGGCACGTAATGCACTTCGTCGAACACCGGCACGCGCGGCACGTCCAGCCGCCACGCGAACAGCGCCTGCGCCACCGCGCCGATCGCCAGTGCTGCGGGCAGGGGCCCGGGGTGGGGCCGGGGGTGGGGACGAGAGAAGAAGGAGCGCGGCGTCACGGCGGGCAGCATAGCGCAGCTTTCGCCGTCGCGCAGGCCCGGCCGAGCGTGCCCCGCTCGATCAACCTCCCTTGCCCCGACGCACCCTTCGCGGCAAAGCGTGGCGCATGAAGCGCAAGACAGGCCAGGACCGTTCGATCACCAGCAACTGGCGCCCCGCGACGCGGGCGATCCGGGGCGGCACCGCACGATCCGAATATGGCGAAACGTCGGAGGCGTTGTTCCTGACGTCGGGCTACGCCTATGATTGTGCCGGGGATGCCGCGGCGCGCTTCGCCGGCGAACAGGTCGGCATGACGTACAGCCGCTTGCAGAACCCGACCGTGGAGATGCTGGAAGAACGGATCGCCCTGATGGAGGGGGCGGAGGCGTGCCGCACGATGGCCACCGGCATGGCCGCGATGACCGCGGCGCTCCTGTGCCAGTTGCAGCAGGGCGATCATCTGGTCGGCGGGCGGGCCGCTTTCGGATCGTGTCGCTGGCTGACCGATACGTTGCTGCCCAAGTTCGGCATCGCCACCACCGTGGTCGACGCGCGCGATCCGCAGGCGTTTCTCGACGCGGTGCGGCCGGACACGAAAGTCTTCTTCTTCGAAACGCCTGCCAACCCGACGATGGACGTCGTCGACCTGAAGGCGGTGTGCGATATCGCGCGCGAACGCGGCATCACTACCGTCGTCGACAACGCCTTCGCCACGCCTGCGCTTCAGCGGCCGATGGAATTCGGGGCGGACGTCACCGCCTATTCCGCCACAAAGATGATGGACGGGCAGGGCCGCGTGCTGGCCGGCGCGGTATGCGGGACGAAGGATTTCATCGACAACACGCTGCTGCCCTTCACCCGCAACACCGGGCCGACGCTGTCG
>DASTLZ010000053.1:0-5570 GCA_035714425.1 Sphingomonas sp. | reverse complement strand
CAACGGCGATCTGTTCAAGATCTATCACAAGGAACGCGCGGTTCGCGCCGATATCGCCGAACTGGGCCATGACATCGGCGACGGCGACGTGGTGGTCGCCGCGATCACCAGCTGCACCAACACCTCCAACCCTTCCGTGCTGGTCGCCGCCGGCCTGGTCGCTCGCAAGGCGCGGGCCTTCGGGTTGAAGCCCAAGCCGTGGGTCAAGACCTCGCTGGCGCCGGGCAGCCAGGTCGTCACCGACTATCTCGACAAGGCGGGGCTGAGCGAGGATCTGGACGCGGTCGGCTTCAACCTCGTCGGCTATGGCTGCACCACGTGCATCGGCAATTCCGGCCCGCTGGCGCCCGCGATCTCGCAGGCGATCGGCGACAACGATCTGGTCGCCGCCTCGGTGCTGTCGGGCAACCGCAATTTCGAAGGGCGGATCAGCCCGGACGTGCGCGCCAATTTCCTGGCCTCGCCGCCGCTGGTCGTGGCTTATGCGCTGAAGGGCACGGTAACGACCGACATGGTCGAAACGCCGATCGGCCAGGCCACCGACGGCCGCGACATCTATCTGAAGGACATCTGGCCGACGAACGAGGAAGTTCGCGCGCTGATGGATGCCAGCATCGACGATTCGATGTTCCGCAACCGCTATGGCAACGTCTACGCCGGCGACGCCAAGTGGAGTGCGATCGACGTCACCGGATCGGACACCTACCAATGGCGAGCCGGATCGACCTATGTCGCAAATCCTCCGTATTTTGAAGGACTTGAGATGACACCGGCGCCCGTTGCCGACATCATCAAGGCCAAGCCGCTGGCGATCCTGGGCGACTCCATCACCACCGATCACATCAGCCCGGCAGGCTCGATCAAGGCGGATAGCCCGGCCGGCCGCTTCCTGATGGAACATCAGGTAAATCGGAAGGATTTCAACAGCTACGGCGCCCGCCGCGGCAATCACGATGTGATGATGCGCGGCACCTTCGCCAACATCCGCATCAAGAACGAGATGGTCCCCGGCGTCGAAGGCGGCATGAGCCGTTACAATGGCGAGGTCATGGCGATCTACGACGCCGCCATGCGCTTCAAGGCCGACGGCACGCCGCTCGTCGTCGTCGCGGGCAAGGAATATGGCACCGGCTCCAGCCGCGACTGGGCCGCGAAGGGCACCAACCTGCTCGGCGTGCGCGCGGTGATCGCGGAGAGCTTCGAGCGTATCCACCGCTCGAACCTGGTCGGGATGGGCGTGCTGCCGCTCCAGTTCGTGGACGGCGTATCGCGCCAGACGCTGGGCCTGACGGGGGACGAGACGTTCACGATCACCAACGTCGCCGCGCTGCGCCCGCGCCAGTCCGTCACCATCTCGCTGACCCGCGCCGATGGATCGACGGAGACGTTCGAGACGCGGTGCCGCATCGATACCGTCAACGAACTGGAATACTTCCTGAACGGTGGCATCCTGCAATACGTCCTGCGTAACCTGGCGGCCTGACCTGCGGCGGGGCGGCGCCATCGGCCGCCCCGCTCATCCCACGATCGCCCGCGACCGCGCGTAGGCGAAATAGACGATCAGGCCGAAGCCGTTCCAGGCGAGGAAATACAGCTCGGTCCTGATCGGCAGGCTGGCGAACAGATACAGGCATCCTGCGATCCCGGCGGGCCCGACGATCCAGGCCCCAGGCGCACGGAACGTCCGCGGGGCGTCCGGGGCCCGCTTGCGCATCACCAGCATGCACGCGCACACCGCCACGAACGCCGCCAGCGTACCCGCATTGGCCAGCGCGGCGATCTCCGCCAACGGCAGCAGGCCTGCCAGCACCGCGACGATCGCGGCGGTGATCCAGGTAATCCGGGCCGGCGTGCCACGCCTGGACACGACGGCAAGGCCCTGCGGCAGCAGTCCGTCGCGCGCCATCGTGAAGAAGATGCGGCTCTGCCCGAACAGGAACGCCAGCAGCACCGTCGGCAGCGCGATGACCGCCGACACCCCCAGGAACGTCGCGACGCCGGGACTGCCCAACTCACGCAGGATCAGCGCCAGCGGCTCCGCGGAATCGGCGAAGCGGGTGTAGGAGAGGGCCCCGACCGCGGTAACCGCGACCAGGATGTAGATCGCAACGCACGCCACCATCGATCCGACGATGCCGATCGCCAGATCGCGGCCGGGGTTCTTGGTCTCCTCCGCTGCGGTCGAGATCGCGTCGAAGCCGTAGAAGGCAAAGAAGATGATCGCCGCGGCCGCCATCACGCCGCGCTCGGCCCCATCGGCCGCCAGCGCCTTGGGAAAGCCATAGGGCATGAACGGGTGCAGGTTCGCCGCGTCGAAACCGGGCAGCGCGACAGCGACGAACACCGCCAGCGCGATCAGCTTGACGACGACCAGCAGGGCGTTCAGCGTCGCGCTCTCCTTCGTCCCCGCCGACAGCATCGCCGCGACCACGCCGATGATCGCGATCGCCGGCAGGTTCACGATCCCGCCGAGTTCCGGGCTTTTCGTCAGCGCGTCGGGAAAGTCGATCAACCGCTTCAGCAACGGCGCGGCATAGCCCGACCAGCCCACCGCGACCGTCGATACGACGAGCGAATATTCCAGGATCAGGCTCCACCCGATCACCCACGCGATCCCTTCGCCCAGCACTACGTAGCTATAGGTATAGGCGCTGCCCGACGCCGGGATCATCGTCGCCATTTCCGCATATGCCAGTGCGGCACAGGCACAGATCGCACCGGCGATCGCGAACGACAGGATGACCGACGGCCCCGCAAGCCCGGCACCGACACCGATCAAGGTCAGGATGCCGGTGCCCACGATCGCACCGACGCCCAGCGCGATCAGGTGCGGCCACGACAATGTCCGCGCGAGCGCCCCAGCGTGTGCGCTCGCGTCTTGAGTCATCGGCTTCTTGCGGAACAGATCGGCCATCACTTCCCCCTCGTCGCGCCCTTTGTCGTCGGCGCGAGGGGCGATGGCAAGCGTCAGACGGTGAAGCTCTCGCCGCAGCCGCAGGCACCCTTCGCATTGGGGTTGTTGAAGACGAACCCGGCGGTAAAATCGTCCTCCACCCACTCCATCGTCGAGCCAATCAGATACAGGATCGACCCGCCATCGACGAACAGCGTGCCGCCGGGCGTGTCGATCCGCTCGTCGAAGGGCTTGGCGTCCGTCACATAGTCGACCGAATAGGCCAGCCCGGAACAGCCGCGCCGCGGCGTCGACAGCTTGACCCCGATCGCGTCCGCCGGCGCGCGTGCCATCAGATCGGCGATCCGGGCGTGTGCCGAGGGCGTCAGGTTCAGTGCGGCCGGCCGAGCGCGTAAAGTAGTCGCCACGATCATCTCCAATCCATCGGTATCACGCGAGCGCGGGCGCTCAGAGCATCCCGAGTTCGAGCTTCGCCTCGTCCGACATCTTCTGCGGGTCCCACGGCGGGTCCCAGACCAGAGCGACATCGGCAGTGGCGACGCCGGGCACGGCAGCGACGCGCATCTCGACTTCGGCCGGCATCGATTCCGCCACAGGGCAATGCGGCGTCGTCAACGTCATCGTCACCGCGGCATGGCCCCCGTCGGTCACGTCGACGCCGTAGATCAGGCCGAGTTCGTAGATGTTCACCGGAATTTCGGGGTCATAGATTTCCTTCAACGCCTCGATGACGGCTTCATACAGCACGCCGCCGGGCTCGCCGGGCGCGTCGCCGGCCGGCTTGTGCGCCAGAAATCCGGACAGATAGTCGCGTTCGCGCGGCGCTTCGTCGACACGCGCCTTGGGCGGCGGGGACACCGCGTCGACCCGTTCGATCTCGAAGTCGCTCATCCGAAAATCCTCAACACCCGCTCGATCCCGCCGACCAGCGCGTCAACGTCCTGTGGACCATTATAGACGCCGAAACTGGCCCGCGCCGTCGCATCCACGCCCAAGGCATCCATCAGCGGCTGCGCACAATGATGGCCGGCCCGCACCGCGACCTTCGCCTCGTCCAATATGGTGCCGATATCATGAGGATGCACCCCCTCTACCGCAAAGCTGACGATGCCGGCCGAATTTTCCGGCCCGAACAGGCGCACGCTGTTCAACCGACCCAGCGCCTCACGGGTGCGCGCGACCAGCGCGGTCTCGTGCGCGTGGATACGCTCCAACCCGATGCCTTCGACGTAATCGATCGCCGCCATCAGTCCCAGCGCGCCGACGATGTGCGGCGTGCCCGGCTCGAATCGTCCAGGGGGCTTGGCATAGGTCGTTCGCGCGAACGTCACCCGGTCGATCATCGCGCCACCGCCGTGCATCGGCGGCATGGCATCGAGCAGGTCCGCCTTGCCCCACAACACCCCGATCCCGGTGGGGCCATACAGCTTGTGCCCGGAGAAGACGTAGAAGTCGCAACCAAGCGCCGCCACATCAACCGGCAAGCGCGCGACCGCCTGACAGCCGTCAAGCAGGATCTTCGCGCCGACAGCGTGCGCCAGCGCGACCGCGCGCTCCGTGTCCAGCACAGAACCCAGCACGTTCGAGACATGCGCGAGCGCGACCAGCTTGTGCGCTGGCGTCAGCATCGCGGCCATCGCGTCCAGATCGATGCGGCCATCGGCCGTCAGCGGCGCGACATCGATCGCGGCGCCGACGCGCTCGGCAACCATCTGCCACGGCACGATGTTGGCGTGATGTTCGAGGATCGACAGCATGATGCGGTCGCCCGCCTTCAATTGCTCGCCGGCCCAGCTATGCGCGACCAGATTGATCGCCTCGGTCGCGCCGCGCACGAACACGACCTCCTCCGGCTGCGCCCCGATGAAGGCTGCGGTGCGCCGCCGCGCCGCCTCGTACGCCAGCGTCATGTCCGCGGAGCGCGCGTAGACGCCGCGGTGGACGGTGGCATAATCCTGGGCATAGCCGCGGGTGATGGCGTCGATCACGGCTTGCGGCTTTTGTGCGGTGGCCGCGGTGTCGAGATAGGCCCAGCTCGCCGGGATCGCCGGAAAATCCGCCAGCGTATCGAGGGGCGCGGCGTTCACAGCGCGTGCTCCAACCACGCATCCGCATCGGCGGCTAAGACATCGCGGACCGTCTGGTGGGCGATGCGATCCAGCGCATCCGCAACGAAAGCGCGCGTCAGCAACGCCTGCGCACGCGGCCGGGGGATGCCGCGGCTTTCCATGTAGAACAACGCGCGCTGGTCCAATTCGCCGACGGTCGCGCCGTGGGCGCATTTCACGTCGTCGGCGAAGATTTCGAGTTCCGGCTTCAGATTGACCGTCGCGGTGCGTTTCAGGAGCAGGCCGCGGAGCGATTGTTCGCCGTCGGTCTTCTGCGCATGCCGCGCCACTTCGACACGTGCCGCCAGACTGGCAACCGAGCGATCGGCCGCCACCGCGCGCCACAGCTGGTGCGACTGCCCGTTGGGCGCGGCATGGCGCACCGACACGGCACATTCCTGCCGCTGATCGCCCCGGGTGAGCAATGCCCCACCGAATTCGGCGAAGGCTCCTTCTCCGTTCAGCGTCAGCGAAGCATCGAAGCGGGAGGCGGCATCGGTGGCGCCCAGCGAGACGCAGACGAAGCTGGCCGCTAGAGCGATCGACAC
>DASTLZ010000052.1:0-3220 GCA_035714425.1 Sphingomonas sp. | reverse complement strand
CGCCCTGGCCGATGCGGAACAGCCCGAGCAGGATCGCCGACAGCGCGCCGACCTGCGCGTAGCTGGGCAGCAGCGCGATCGCCATCGTCGATCCGCCGAGCAGGAAGAGCGCGATCGTCAGCTTCGTGCCGCGCCCGTTGACGCGATCGATCCAGATGAACAGCAAGGTGCCGAACGGCCGCGCGATGAACGCGAGCGAGAACAAGGCGAACGAATACAGCGTACCGGTGAGCGCGTCGACATACGGGAAGACCACCCGAGGGAACACGAGCACCGAGGCGATCGCATAGACGAAGAAATCGAAGAATTCGCTGGTCCGCCCGATGATGACGCCGATCGCGATCTCGCCCGGCGCGATGTTCTTCTCGCGCGCGTTGACGAGCCTGGCGTCGCGTTCGAGCGAGCCGGAATCGGGGGTCGCGCCCGGTGCAGCGGTCGATGCAGTCATTCGATCATGCTCCCGCGGCGATGCCGCTACGCCTTCTTTAACGACCCGGGCGCGAGCCCGACATTAAACTCCTTTGCCCAACCTGCGCCAGTGACGGGATTGGACAAATTGTCCAATGTAGCGCGAGGCGATCTGGGCCTAGGAGGCTGGCATGCGCGAACAAACGCCCGTTATGCGACGGCTCGTCCGATCGGCCCTTCTTCCCGCATTGGTGACGTTTGCCGGGTGCAGCGGGGGCGTGCTCGATCCCGCGGGCGACGTTGCGTTGCAGCAGCGCAACCTGATCTATGCCTCGACCGGGCTGATGCTGCTGATCATCATTCCGGTCATGATCCTGATCGTCGTGTTCGCGTGGCGCTATCGCCACGGCAACACCGATGCGACGTACGATCCGCATTTCGACCATTCGACCTCGCTCGAGCTGGTGATCTGGTCGGCGCCGCTGCTCATCATCATCGCGCTGGGCGCGCTGACGTGGTCGAGCACGCATCTGCTCGATCCGTTCCGGCCGCTGGGGCGCATTTCCGCCACCAAGGCGATCGACAAGCAGCAGCCGCCGCTGCGCATCCAGGTGGTGTCGCTCGACTGGAAATGGCTGTTCATCTATCCCGAACAGGGAATCGCGACGGTCAACGAGCTGGTGCTGCCGGTCGATCGCCAGGTGCGGTTCGACATGACGTCGTCGAACATGATGAACACCTTCTACGCGCCGACGCTGGCGGGGATGGTCTATACCATGCCGGGGATGCGCAGCACGGTGCATGCGGTGCTGAACAAGCCGGGGACGTACCAGGGCTATTCGGCGAATTACAGCGGTGCGGGCTTCTCCGACATGCGCTTCGCGCTGCGCGGGGTGGATCAGGCGGGGTTCGCGCGCTGGGTCGGGGATGTGAAGGCGCGCGGGCGCTATCCGCTGTCGACGGCCAATTACCTGAAGCTGGAACGCCCAAGCGAGAAGGTGCCGGCGATGCACTTTGCGGCGGTCCAGCCGGCGCTGTTCAACAAGGTGGTCGAGCGCTGCGTCACGCCGGGTACGCCGTGCATGAGCGAGATCATGGCGCGCGATCGTGCCGCGGGCGGCGGCGCGCCGCCATCGATCAAGGCGGGTTCGGGCATGCCATCCGGCCGCGGATCGATGCCGCGCGGCAAGCGGCCCGAAGGTGGCCTGATGAAGGACGCCGACGAGATCGAGACCGCGCCCAACGTCACCAAGCCGCGTCAGCGCGGCGCACCGGGCGCGACCAAGCCCGATTCCAAGCGCAACCGCGACATGTCGCACCTTCTCCTGCCGACCGTGCCGGGCGCCACCGCCCGCACGGCGCGCGGCTGAGCCGCCGGAGCATCCGATGTTGAACGACACCATCCTGAAGACGATCTTCGGTCGGCTCAGTTTCGAATCCTTTCCGGTTCACGAGCCGATCCTGCTCGGCACGTTCATCGGCGTCATCCTGCTCGGCGGCGGGATCGTCGGCGCGGTGACGAAGTATCGGCTGTGGGGCTGGCTGTGGCGCGAGTGGTTCACCAGCGTCGATCACAAGAAGATCGGGATCATGTACATGATCCTCGGCATCATCATGCTGCTGCGCGGCTTCGCCGATGCGCTGATGATGCGCGCGCAGCAAGCGATGGCGTTCGGCGGCAATCCCGGGTTCCTGCCGCCGCATCACTTCGATCAGGTGTTCACCGCGCACGGCACGATCATGATCTTCTTCGTGGCGATCCCGCTGGTGGTGGGCATCGTCAATTATGTCATGCCGTTGCAGATCGGCGCGCGCGACGTGGCGTTCCCGTTCCTCAACAATCTCAGCTTCTGGCTGACGGTGGCGGGCGCGTTGCTGGTGATGGTGTCGCTGTTCGTCGGCGAGTTCAGCCGCGCGGGGTGGCTGAACTACGTGCCGGTCGCCAATCTGCAGAACAGCCCCGATACCGGGCCGGACTATTATCTGTGGGCGTTGCAGATCGCGGGCGTCGGCACGACGCTGTCGGCGATCAACATGGTCACCACGATCATCAAGATGCGCGCACCGGGCATGACGATGATGAAGATGCCGGTGTTCTGCTGGACGGCCTTGTGCAGCAACGTACTGGCGACCGCGATCTTCCCGATCCTGACCGCGGCGTTCGGGATGCTGATGCTCGATCGCTATATCGGCACCAACTTCTTCACGAACGATCTGGGCGGCAACGCCATGATGTACTGGAACCTGGTGTGGATCTGGGGCCATCCGGAAGTCTACGTGCTGGTCCTGCCGGTGTTCGGGATCTTCTCGGAAATCACCTCGACGTTCTCGGGCAAGCGATTGTTCGGCTATTCGTCGATGGTCTATGCGACGGTGGTCATCACGATCCTGTCGTACCTGGTCTGGCTGCACCATTTCTTCACGATGGGTTCGGGCGCGAGCGTGAACAGCTTCTTCGGCATCGCGACGATGGTGATCTCGATCCCCACCGGGGCGAAGATCTTCAATTGGCTTTTCACCATGTACCGGGGCCAGATCCGCTTCGAACTCCCGATGATGTGGGTGGTTGCCTTCATGCTGACCTTCGTCGTCGGCGGCATGACCGGAGTGCTGCTCGCCGTCCCCCCGGCCGACTTCGTGTTGCACAACTCACTGTTCCTGGTCGCCCATTTCCACAATGTGATCATCGGCGGCGTCGTGTTCGGTCTGTTCGCGGGGATGACCTATTGGTTCCCCAAAGCGTTCGGCTTCCGGCTCGACCCGTTTTGGGGGAAGGTGAGCTTCTGGGGTTGGGTGATCGGCTATTGGATCG
>DASTLZ010000051.1:0-11601 GCA_035714425.1 Sphingomonas sp. | reverse complement strand
CACTGCAAAGGGACCGCCGCCGCGTGCCGCGCGGGCGTCTCGCGCCGCGCCTTCGCCGGCGCGGTCCATCCGGCATGCAGCACCATCGCCAGCATCGCGACCATCCCGGCCACCGTCCCGGTCGCCAGCCCCCAGGCGCCGTCGCTTTGCGTCAGCACGCCCAGCGCGAGGACGATCGTCGCCCATCCCGCCGCCGCGACTCCGCGTCGCTGGCGCCACCCGATCCGCACGATCAGCGCACCGGCCGCCACCGCGATCAACGCCACCTCCATCACCTCAGCCCCCGCCGCCACTAATAGCGCACCGTCACGGTGCCCAGGATCGATCGCGGCGCGCCATAGAAACCCTGATCGAAATTCAGCGCACCCAGGTATTTGGCGTCGGTCAGGTTCTTCACGTTCGCGCTGACCGCGACATGATCGGTCAGGCGATAGCTCGCGAGCAGGCCGATCAGCATATAGCCGTCTTGCGTGATCCGCACCGGCGCCCCCGTCGTCGTCGATCGGTTGCCGGGTTCCAGATATATGCGGCTCTGATATTGCACCGACGCGCCCAGCTTCAGCGCGGGCAGCATCGGCGGCGCATAGCTCACGTTCAGCCGCCCGGTGTCGCGCGGCACGAAGGTACGCGCCGGTGCGTCGTCATCGCCGCGCACCCGCATCGTCGTATAGCCGCCCGTCGCTTGCAGGCCGGGGGCGATCTGCCCGCCGAATTCCAGCTCCACGCCTTGCGACGTGGCATCGACGCCGCGATAGATCGTCTGGCCGCGGATCGTATCGAACCCGGCCGCTTGTGCGGTGTTGCGCTGCCGCGCCTGGAATATCGCCGCGCTCGCGTTCAGTCGCCCGCCCAGCCATTCGCCCTTGACGCCCGCTTCGATATTGTCGCCCTCGACCGGATCGAGCAGCCGGTTCTGTGCATCGAACTGGGTCTGCGGATCGAAGATCGTCGCATAACTGGCATAGGCGCTCACATTCGCACTGACGTCCAACGTTGCGCCGACGAACGGCAGAAATCGGCGCCGATCGTAATCGGTCGGCGTGGCATAGGATGTGCCTGCCAGCGAGGCGTGCGTGTAATTGCCGCCGGCCATGATCTTCAACGGATCGGCAAGGTTCAGGCGGACCAGCCCATATGCCGTCTCGCGCCGCAGATGCTGGTCCAGGCTGGGGACATAGGGCGTCGGGAAATTCGGCAGCGCGAAACTGCCGTCGAATGCGGTGGCCAGCGGCAATCCGATGCCGATCGCGCTGGTGTCGTAACTCGAATCCTGGCGATATCGCTGTGTGCTGCGATTGATGCCCACCATCAGGTCATGCTCGCGCCCGAACAGCCGCACCTTGCCCGCCGCATTGGCATCGATCGTCAGGTTGCGTCCCTCGCCGCGGAACGCGCCGGGATAGCTGAAGATGCCGTCGCCCGTCGTGCGATCGGGATTGCCATAGACATAGAACAGCCGGTCGTCCTCGCTCACGGCGCGCCGGATCACGCTGATCTTCGCCACCCAGTCACTGTCGAAATCGTGAGTGATATCGCCGAAGATCTGCCGGTCGACCACGTTCCATCCCGCCCATTCGGGGCCGGTGTTCGTCGATCGGTCCATCTCGATGCGCGTGCCGTCGGTATAATACAGCGGCAGGGCACCCCACATCGCGCCGCGGGTCCGGTGGTTCTGGTGCCCGTATCCGGCACTGACCACGGTCCGCGGCCCGATATCCGCCTCGACGATCCCGTACCCGGTCCAGCGGCGCAGGGTGTATCGATCCAGGTAGCTGTCCGCATCGACATACGCCCCCACCGCGCGGGCTCTGACGCTGCCACCCTGTGTCAGGGGTATGCTGATGTCGCCGTCGATCCTCTGGTGATCGAACGATCCATATTGCGCGCTTCCCGACGCCTGGAACGTCTTCGTCGGGCGCTTGCGGACGAAATTGATGACGGCGGACGGGTTGCCCGTCGACGACAGCAGCCCCGCTGCCCCTCGCACCACTTCGATATGGTCGTAGATCGCCGTGTCGATCGATCCGGTCTGGACTCCGAAGGCAAAGGGCAGGCCGATGCCGTCGGTCTGGAACGTCTGGATGTCGAACCCGCGCGCAGAATAATAGAAGCGATCCGTCTCCTGCGCCTGCACCGTCACCCCCGGCACCGTCGTCAGCAGCGCGTTGACATCGTTCAGCTGGAAATCCTCGATCTGCACGCGCGTGACGACGCTGATCGACTGCGGCGTCTCGCGCTGGCTCAGCGCCATGCGCGTCGCCGTCGTCTGCGCCTTGGTCGTATAATCGTCGCTTCCTTCGGTCCGCTGGCCCGTCACGATGATCTCTTCGCCGGGTTGACCCTCGGCTGTGTTGGTTTTGGGCGCGTTTTCGGACGCAAGGTCGGGGCCAGGGGAGGCGGCGGTCACCCCGGCAGTCACGGTGGCGGCCCCAGCAGCGGCCACAGTGGCGGTCACGGGGGCGGGCACGGTGGCGGCGGCCAGTGCCAGAAAAACGGACATGAAACGTGACTCCCGATCGATGCTGCACGCCCATTAACGGCGTCAGACTCTAATGCAAGTCACTAGCAATAGCAGAACGAGACAACTTCGGGCGGTCGCGAAAAAGCGCGTGTAAAAAACCGTGAAAAACACGGCAATTTTTCAAAAACACGCAAACTCGCGAGCGTTTTTTTCAAAACGCGCGAAATCGCCGACACTGCGGTGAAAAAAACGAGTCGAAAAACCGGGGCGGTCAGGCGGCCTGATGGAATTGCAGGCTGGCCAGCCGGGCATACAGCCCGCCGCGCTCGATCAGCATGGCATGCGTGCCCTGCTCGACGATGCGCCCTTCGTCCATCACCACGATGCGGTCCGCGGCCCGGACGGTGGCCAATCGGTGGGCGATGACCAGGGTGGTGCGCGACGCCATCAGCCTCTCAAGTGCTTGTTGTACAAGCAATTCGCTCTCGGCATCCAGCGCGCTGGTCGCTTCGTCCAGCAACAGGATCGGGGCGTTGCGCAACAATGCGCGGGCGATCGTGATCCGCTGCCGCTGCCCCCCCGACAGCCGCGCGCCGCCCTCACCCAGGAAACTGTCGAGCCCCTCGGGCAACCGCCGCAGGAACTCCGCCGCATTCGCCGCCTCGGCCGCCGCCCACAGCCGATCGTCCCCCGCTTCCCAGTCGCCGTAGCGCAGGTTGTCGCGCGCAGACGCGCCGAAAATCACCGTCTCCTGCGGCACCATCGCGATCCGCGCACGCACCGCGGCGGGGTCGGCCTGGCGCAAATCCACGCCATCTATCAATATCTTACCGGCCTCTGGATCATAGAACCGCTGGGCTAATTGGAACAAGGTGGACTTGCCGGCTCCCGAAGGCCCGACGATCGCCACCGTCTCTCCCGCCGCGATCGACAGGTCGAAATCGCTGAGCGCCGCCACGTCCTGCCGGGTCGGATACCGGAACTGCACCCCCTCGAACGCTAATGTGCCGTGGGGAGGCAGCGGCAGCATCAACGGCCTCGCCGGCGCCTCGATCTCCGGCCGCTCGCGCAGCAACTCGGACAGTCGCCCGGCAGCACCAGCGCCCCGCAGGAGATCGCCGTAAACCTCTGTAAGTGCACCGAACGCCCCCGCGACCAGGCCGCCGGTCAGCACGAACGCAGCGATCGATCCGCCGCTGATCCGCCCCGCCGCAACGTCGATCGCGCCTTCCCACAGCACCAGCGTGATCGACCCGAAGACCAGTGCGATCACGATCGCCGTCATCACCGCGCGCAGCGCGATCCGGCTCCGCGCCGCCGCGAACGAGGCCTCGACCGCGCCGTTGAACCGCTGCCCCTCCCGCGCTTCCTGGCCGAACGCCTGCACGACCTTCATCGCGCCCAGCGTCTCCGTCACCATCGATCCGACATCGGCGATCCGGTCCTGCGACGTGCGCGAATGATTGCGCACCCGCCGCCCCAGGATCGCGATCGGCAGCACGATCGCGGGGATGCCCAGCACCAGCATGCCCGCCAATTTCGGGCTCAAAGCAAAGAGATAGATCATGCCGCCGATACCGGTGAAGGTATTGCGCAGCGCCACCGACACGGTGGTCCCGACGACCATTTCGATCAGGCTGGTGTCCGACGTCAGCCGCGACGCGATCTCCGACGGGCGGTTCTCTTCGAAGAACCGTGGCGACAGGCGCAGCAGGTTGCGCTGCACCGCGGAGCGCACATCGGCCACCACTCGCTCCCCCAGCCACGACACGAAATAGAAGCGGATAGCGGTGGCGATGGCCAGCACGACGACGATCATCAGCAGATAATGGAACGACGTGGCCACGCTGCCGCTGGCGCCCGGCCCGAATCCGCGGTCGATAACCCGCTTGAATCCATAGGGAATGGCGATAGTTGCAGCGGACGTGACGGCCAGCGCGGTCAGCGCGATGGCGATCTGTGCGGGATAGCGTTTTACATGCTGCCACACGATCCCCAGATCGCCGAGGCGCTTGCGTTCGCGCGAGGTCTTGGTGGGTGTAGCGGGGTCGGAACGAGCCATGCGCCGGCCTAGCAGCCCAAAGGCTGCCGCTCAACGCGCGCCTTCCTCGCTCGACCCTCGGTGGATACCGCCGCCTCTGTTGCAGTGCGGCGAATTTGCGTTACGCATTGTGCAACCTATCTGGGGTTAAAGGAAACCCGATGCTCTATAACGCTTATGAAATGCAGCGGTCCTTCCTGGCGAATGCCAGCACGATGGCCAACTTTGGGGCAGAGCTGCTCCAGAACCCCGCAAACCCGTTCGCCTATCTTGGCGGCGGCGCGATCGTGGGATCGGCGTTGGAGGTCTTCGCACACGCGAGCGCGCCCCGCGGCAAGCCGGCGTTCGATCTGAACGTCACGACCATCGAGGGCCGCGATGTGCCGGTGCGCGAGGAAGTCGTGGTCCGCAAACCCTTCGGCCAGCTGAAGCGCTTCGTGCGCGAAGGTGTCGAAGGCGGTCCCAAGCTGTTGATCGTGGCGCCGATGTCCGGCCATTATGCCACGCTTCTGCGCGGCACCGTAGAGCGTATGCTACCCTTCGCCGATGTCCACATCACCGACTGGCGCGACGCGAAATTGGTGCCGCTGGCCGACGGACGGTTCGATCTGGACGATTACATCGACTATATCATCGGTTTTCTGGAGGCGATGGGCGAAGACGGATCGGGCCGCGCGCACATGCTCGCGGTGTGCCAGCCGTCCGTGCCCTGCTATGCGGCCGCCGCGGTGATGAGCGCGGACAAGCACCCGCTGCGCCCCGCGACCCTGACGATGATGGGTGGCCCGGTCGACACGCGCGAGGCGCCGACATCGGTCAACACGCTGGCGACGGAACGGCCGCATTCGTGGTTCGAACAGAATGTCATCGTCACCGTGCCGATGACGTATCCGGGGGCGGGCCGGCGGGTCTATCCCGGTTTTCTTCAGCTCGCCGGCTTCATGTCGATGAATTTGGGCAACCACATGGTCAGCCATTGGGAGATGTTCAAACACCTCGTCCGCGGCGACGACGAAAGCGCGGATACGACGAAGGACTTCTACGAAGAATATCGCTCCGTCTGCGACATGACGGCCGAATTCTACCTCCAGACCATCGATGTCGTGTTCCAGACCCACGCGCTGCCCAACGGCATCATGCGCCACCGCGGCAAGCTGGTCGATCCCGGAGCGATCACTGACATCGGCCTGCTGGCGATCGAAGGCGAGCGCGACGATATCTCGGGCCTAGGCCAGACGAAGGCGGCGCTGAGCATCGCAACCAATCTGCCGGACGAGAAGAAGCGATATTATATGGCGGAGGGTGCAGGCCATTACGGCATCTTCAACGGCACGCGCTGGCGCACCAAGATCGCGCCGATCGTCGAAGAATGGATGACCGCCAACGGCTGATGCGAATAGGGCCACCCCGTGGGGTGGCCCACCGGACGTCAGGCGACCGAGTCGACGACCGCGTGGCTGGACGATTCGCTGGCCGCGATGATGCCGCCGAACAGCATCTTCACCCGGCCGGACAGCGACACATCGGTCTCCCACAATTCCGCCGATGCGATGTCGAAGCGCAGCAGCGTCATGTTCGGATCGTTGCGACCGCCCGGAAACCACGCCTCGACATGGTTGTTCCACAGCTTGTCGATCTGCGCCGGATTGTCGTCATGCGACACGGTTCCGGCGAGGCAGGCGAAGAAATCATGCCCCTTGCCGACGAATTGCGCCATCGCCTGACCACCGCCGGCCAGGCGGTTGTCCTTGCCCGCGAAGAAGAACAGCGTGTTGCGCTGTGCTTCGTCCAGTTGCGCCGTCATCGGCTCCGCATGCTGGCCGTCCATCAGGCCGATCATCACGAACGGGCTGGCCTTCAGCTTGGTGATGAAGGCTTCGGCGATTTCCTGCGGCGTGTCTTTGTCGGCCATCATATCGTCTCCCGAGAATGTGTGCCGGAGAACGACGGGGCGGGCGGTTGGTTGCGCCACAGGAATGGTTGCTGCCCGCCCGCCGCCGCAAGGTCATCCGCTTACAGGACTTCGAACAGCCCGGCCGCGCCCATGCCGCCGCCGACGCACATCGTGACGACGACATATTTCGCCCCCCGGCGCTTGCCCTCGATCAGGGCATGGCCGGTCATGCGCGCGCCTGACATGCCATAGGGATGGCCGATCGAAATCGCGCCGCCGTTCACGTTCAGCAATTCGTCGGGAATACCCAGTTTGTCGCGGCAATACAGAACCTGGACCGCGAACGCTTCGTTCAATTCCCACAGGCCGATATCGTCCATCTTGAGGGAGAAGCGCTCCAGCAATTTCGGGACGGCGAACACTGGGCCGATGCCCATTTCATCGGGCGCGGTCCCCGCCACCGCCATGCCGACGTAGCGGCCGAGCGGCGCCAACCCACGCTGTTCCGCCAGTTTTTCGTCCATCAGCACGCTGGCCGACGCGCCGTCCGACAGCTGGCTGGCGTTGCCCGCGGTGACCGTGCCGTCGGGCAGCACCGACTTCAGGCTCTGGAGCCCTTCCAGGGTCGTGTCGGCGCGGTTGCCTTCGTCCTTGGACAGCGTCACGTCCTTGTGGGTGACCTCCTTGGTTTCCTTGTCGACGATCGCCATCCTGGCGGTGACGGGCACGATCTCGTCGTCGAACTTGCCCGCGGCCTGCGCGGCGGCGGTGCGCTGTTGCGAGGCGAGGCCATAGGCGTCCATCTGATCGCGCGAGATGCCGTAGCGCTTGGCGACCACTTCGGCCGTTTGCAGCATGGGCATGTAGATGTCCTTGTGCAGCGCGATCAGCTCGGGATCCGGGGCGATGTTCATCTTGGGCGTCTGCACCAGGCTGATCGATTCGACGCCGCCGCCGATGGCCACGTCCATGTGATCGACCACGATCTGCTTGGCGGCGGTGGCGATCGCCATCAGGCCGCTGGCGCATTGGCGATCGAGCGACATGCCCGCAACCGTCGCCGGCAGGCCGGCACGGAGCAAGGCGGTGCGGGCGATATTGCCTGCCTGATGCCCCTGCTGAAGCGCGGCGCCGAATACCACGTCCTGCACCTCCGCCCCGTCGATCCCGGCGCGCTCTACCGCGGCCTCGATCGCATGGCTCGCCAGGGTGGGGGAGGGCAGGTTGTTGAACGCACCACGATAGGCGCGGCCGATGGGCGTGCGGGCGGTGGAGACGATGACGGCGGAACGCATGGAATTCTCCCGGATGTTGACGAAGGTGACACGTGTTGTGACGGGGCTAGACCAAGACCTGGCTGATCCATTCGGCGATCATCGCCGGTTTCTCGGCGCCCTCGATCTCGACCGTAAAGGCGTTGGTCTGTTGAAACTGACTCGGCTTTTTCTCAAGGAATTCCAACAACCTGAAGCGTCCCCGTACGCGGCTGCCGGCGCGGACGGGGGTCAGGAAGCGGACCTTGTTGCCACCGTAATTGACGCCCATCCTGGCGCCTTCGATCTGCGGCGCATCCGCCACTTTCGACGCGAGCAGCGGCATCAGCGACAATGTCAGAAAGCCGTGCGCAATGGTGCCGCCAAAGGGGGTGAGAGCGGCGCGTTCGGGGTCGACGTGGATGAACTGGTGATCGCCGGTCGCATCCGCGAAAATATCGATCATCGTTTGGGTGACCTCTACCCAGTCGCTGACCGTCTCCGTGCCGACGCGCTGCTTCATCTCGTCGACGGTGACGGTCGCCACGCTGCATCCCCTCCGCTATTGTCGCACGTTCTTGGCGCGCCGCCGCGCCCGCTGCAAGACCGGAATCTCCAATATGACGACCACCCCGTCCGATAACGCCCGAAAAGCTATGGCTTCGCTCTACCGTGCGCCCGAACCCGAAGTTCTAAAGCCGCTGCTCGAACGTGCCGCACTCGATTCGGATGCGCGTGCGCGGGTGATGGGCCATGCCTCCGCGCTGCTCGCTGATCTTCGTGCGGCGCAGGGGAAGGGCTGGGTGAACCGTTTCCTGCAGGAATATCGCCTGAATTCGTCCGAAGGGATCGCGCTGCTCAGCCTGGCAGAGGCGTTCCTGCGGGTTCCGGACCCCGAAACCGCCGATCTGCTGATCGCGGACAAACTGGGCGAGGCGGATTGGCGGGCGCACACCGGCAAATCGTCGTCGCTGCTCGTCAATTCCGCGACCTGGGGGCTGGTCGTCGGGCGTGCGCTGGTCGGCGAAGGCGAAGCTGGGCCGCTCCGCCGCCTCATCAGCCGGGCCGGCGAGCCGTTCGTCCGGCAGGCGGTGGGCGCGGCGATGAAGATGATGGGCGAAATCTTCGTCATGGGCCGCACCATCGACGAAGCGATGCGGCGGATGCGCCGGCCCGAGCACAAGGGCTTCACCGCCAGCTTCGACATGCTGGGCGAAGCGGCGCGCACGCGGGCCGACGCGGACCGGTATTTCGCCGCTTACGAAGGCGCGGTCGACGCGGTCGGCAGCGATCCGGCAGCGGGTCATTCGGTGTCGGTCAAACTGTCCGCGCTCCACCCCCGCTACGAAGTCGCGCGTTGGGGCGAATGTGTGCCGGCGCTGACCGCGATGCTCGAATCCCTGGCCTTGCGCGCTGCGGCCAAGGGGATCGCGCTAACCGTCGACGCCGAGGAATCCGAACGGCTGGAGATGAGCCTGGACATCATCGGCACCGTCGCCGCGCTGCCCGCGCTGAAGGGCTGGGAAGGCTTCGGGATGGCGGTGCAATCCTATGGCAAGCGTGCGCGGCCCGTGGTCGCGTGGGCGGGGTCGCTGGGCCGGATCATGAACGTGCGGCTGGTGAAAGGCGCCTATTGGGACAGCGAGATCAAGCGCACTCAGGTCGAAGGGCTGAGTGACTATCCGCTTTTCACGCGCAAGGCGGCGACCGACGTATCGTATCTGGCGGCGGCCAAGGACATGCTGGCGGCGCAGTATATCCGGCCCGCCTTCGCATCGCACAACGCGCTGACCGTGGCGACCATCATCGAATGGGCGGGCGACGCGCGCGATTTTGAATTCCAGCGGCTGCACGGCATGGGCGACGGGCTGTACGAGCGACTGGTGCAGGAAAACGGCTATCATTGCCGGGTGTATGCGCCCGTGGGCGGGCACCGTGATCTGCTGGCCTATCTCGTCCGGCGGCTGCTGGAAAACGGTGCCAATTCGAGCTTCGTGCACCAACTGGCGGACGAACGGCTCAGCGAAGCGGAGATTTTGGCCGATCCGGTCGCGAAAATCGCCGCGGTCGGTGGTGCGCGCCATCCCGGCATTCCGCTGCCCGTCGATCTGTTCGGCGCCGGCGGCCACCGCAATTCGGGCGGGCTGGATTTGAGTGATGTGGCGACGTTGGCGGCAGCGGTCGCGGCGGTGCGGCAACCCGTCTTGGATAGCGGCCTTGCCACGCCATCGCTCCACCCCGGCGAAGGCGGGGGCCCAGGTGGGGGCGGTGAGTTGGCGGGCGACGACGCTCAACGGCGGGAGCCTTCTCGACTGGGCCCCGGCCTTCGCCGGGGTGGAGATGGGGGCGGTAATGAGGGGGGTAATGGCGTGGCGGACGCGCTTGCCCGCGCCCAAGCCGCCTTCCCCGCATGGTCGGCAAAGCCGGTGGATGCGCGCGCCGCGTGCCTCGAACGGCTTGCCGACCTGCTCGAAGCGCACCGCGAGGAATTGATGGCGATCTGCGTGCAAGAAGCGTTCAAGACGATCCCCGACGCGATCGGCGAAGTGCGCGAAGCGGCGGATTTCTGCCGCTATTACGCTAAGGAAGCGCGCGAGAAGCTGCGGCCGGTCGAACTGCCGGGGCCCACCGGCGAGCGCAACATGCTGCATCTGAACGGCCGGGGCGTGTGGGCGACCATCGCGCCCTGGAATTTCCCGCTCGCGATCTTTCTGGGGCAGACCGCGGCGGCGCTGGTGACGGGCAACACCGTGGTCGCCAAGCCGGCACCGCAGACGCCGCGGATCGCCGCGCGCGCCATCGAACTGGCGCATGCCGCCGGGGTGCCGGCCGACGCGCTGGTGCTGGTGACCGGCGGGCCCGACGTGGGCAGTGTGCTGATCGCCGACTTGCGCGTGGCTGGCGTCGCCTTCACCGGATCGACCGCGACGGCGAAGCGGATCGCGCGCACCCTGCTGGACGATGCCGATGGCGGCGTCGAGCGTCCGATCGTGCCGCTGATCGCGGAGACCGGCGGGATCAATGCGATGATCGTTGATTCGACAGCGCTGCCCGAACAGGTGGTGGCCGACGTGATCGCATCGTCGTTCCGATCCGCTGGTCAGCGCTGTTCCGCGCTGCGCCTGCTGCTGGTGCAGGAAGATGTCGCCGAGGGCGTGATCGCGATGCTGACCGGCGCGATGGACACGCTGGTCGTCGGCGATCCTGCCGATCCGGCGACCGACGTCGGGCCGGTGATCGACCGCGCAGCCTATGACCGGCTGATGCAATACCGCGAGAGCGTGACGGCGCGGTGGGTGAAGACGGTGCCGGTGCCCCGCGATTCCGAAGGGCGGTCACCGCAAGACGGCGGCCTGGGGGGGCTGTACGTGCCACCGACCCTGATCCGGCTCGAAGGGGCGGACCAGTTGAACCAGGAATGGTTCGGGCCGCTGCTGCACGTCGCGACGTGGCAGGCAGGACGGCTGTCGGAGACGATCGCCGCAGTCAACGCAAAGGGATATGGCCTGACGATGGGCCTGCACAGCCGCATCGCGCGCGCCGCCGAAATGGTCGAGGCGGAAGCGGCGGTGGGCAATTTGTACGTCAACCGGTCGATGATCGGTGCGGTCGTGGGCAGCCAGCCATTCGGCGGCGAGGGGCTGTCCGGCACCGGGCCCAAGGCGGGCGGGCCGCATTATCTCTATCGCTTCTGCGCGGAACGGGCGGTGTCGGTGGACACGACCAGCGCGGGTGGCAACGCGACATTGCTGTCGTTGGACGAGGGCGGAAGGTAAGGGCGCGCGTCCGGCGCCGGCTCCGTTTGCGGGGCTGATGCGTTAGGCGCGTTCATCACGTCAAAGGAGCAGCGCATGAGCATTTTCGGTTCGATCAAGGACGCCATCTTCGGGCACAAGGCCGTAGCCGCCGCGCCTGCACCCGCCCCCCCCCCGGCGCCCACCCCAGCAGCACC
>DASTLZ010000050.1:0-33122 GCA_035714425.1 Sphingomonas sp. | reverse complement strand
AAGGCTATGCGTCGCTGCATCTGAACGCGGCGCTGCGCCACGAAAAGGCGTATGACGCCGCGGTCGCGACGCTGCCGATCGGCGGCTTCTATCGCCAGCGGCACAGCGGCGAGACGCATGCCTATTCCGCGCAGCTGATGCATCTGTTGCAGACCGCGGTCGCGACCGACAGCTATTCCAATTATCTGCAATTCTCACGTGGCGTCAGCGATCTGCCGCCGGTGTATCTGCGCGATCTGCTGCAATTCAATTTCCCGGCCGAAGGCGTTCCCGTCGAACAGGTCGAGGCGATCACCGAAATCCGGAAGCGCTTCGTCACGCCGGGCATGTCGCTGGGCGCGCTATCGCCCGAAGCGCACGAAACGCTGGCGATCGCGATGAACCGCATCGGTGCGAAAGCGGTGTCGGGCGAAGGCGGCGAGGATGTCGCCCGATTCAAACCCTATCAGAACGGCGACAACGCCAATTCCTCGATCAAGCAGATCGCGTCCGGCCGTTTCGGCGTGACGGCGGAATATCTGAACGCGTGCGAGGAAATCGAGATCAAGGTCGCGCAGGGTGCCAAGCCCGGCGAGGGCGGGCAGCTGCCCGGTTTCAAGGTGACCGAATTCATCGCCAAGCTGCGCCATGCGACGCCCGGCGTCACCCTGATTTCGCCGCCGCCGCATCACGACATCTATTCGATCGAGGATCTGGCGCAGCTCATCTACGACTGCAAGCAGATCAATCCGCGCGCGCGCGTGTGCGTGAAGCTGGTCAGTTCGGCGGGCATCGGCACGGTGGCGGCGGGCGTGGCGAAGGCGCATGCCGACGTCATCCTGATCGCGGGCCATGTCGGCGGCACCGGTGCCAGCCCGCAGACGTCGATCAAATATGCCGGCACGCCCTGGGAAATGGGGCTGTCCGAAGTCAACCAGACGCTGACCCTGAACGGCTTGCGCGGACGCATCCGGCTGCGCGCCGATGGCGGGCTGAAGACCGGGCGCGATATCGTCATCGCCGCGATATTGGGCGCCGAGGAATTCGGCATCGGCACGCTGTCGCTGGTCGCGATGGGGTGCATCATGGTCCGCCAATGCCATTCGAACACCTGCCCGGTCGGCGTGTGTGTGCAGGACGAGCGCCTGCGCGCGAAATTCACCGGCACGCCCGAAAAGGTCGTCAACCTGATGACCTTCATCGCTGAGGAAGTCCGCGACATCCTGGCGCGGCTGGGGGTGCGTTCGCTGGACGACGTGATCGGTCGCACCGAATTCCTGCGCCAGGTCAGCCGCGGGGCGGAGCATCTCGACGACCTCGACCTGAACCCCATTCTGGCGAAGGTCGACGCGACCGATGCCGAACGGCGCTTCTCGCTGTCGACGTTCCGCAACGAAGTGCCCGACAGCCTGGATGCGCAGATCATCAAGGATGCGGCGGCGGTGTTCAGCCGCGGTGAGAAGATGCAGCTGACCTATTCGGTGCGCAACACCCACCGCGCGGTCGGCACCCGCCTATCGAGCGCGATCACGACGCAATTCGGCATGTCGGCGCTGGCCGACGGCCATGTCACGATCCGGCTGCGCGGCTCCGCCGGCCAGTCGCTGGGGGCGTTCCTGTGCAAGGGCATCCGCCTGGAAGTGTTCGGCGACGCGAACGATTATGTCGGCAAGGGGCTGTCGGGCGGCGTGATCGTCGTGCGTCCCGCGGTGTCTTCGCCATTGGCCAGCCAGGACAATACCATCATCGGCAACACCGTCCTGTACGGCGCGACCAGCGGACGGCTGTATGCGGCGGGCCAGGCGGGGGAGCGGTTCGCGGTGCGCAATTCCGGCGCGAACGTGGTCGTCGAGGGCTGCGGCGCCAATGGCTGCGAATATATGACCGGCGGTACGGCCGTGGTGCTGGGCGCGGTCGGCGCGAACTTTGGGGCGGGGATGACCGGCGGGATGGCGTTCGTCTACGATCCGGACGACAGCTTCACTCGGCGCGCCAATCCGGAGAACATCGTGTGGCAACGCATCGCATCGGGCCATTGGGAGGATCAGCTGTACGGCATGGTGTCCGAGCATGTGCTGGCGACCGACAGCCGCTGGTCGAAGGGGCTGCTGGAGGATTGGGACCGGATCGTCGGGCGCTTCTGGCAAGTGGTGCCCAAGGAAATGCTGACCCGGCTCGCCCATCCGCTGGACGATATTCCGCAAGTGGTGGCGGCGGAATGATCGGCCGCGCGTGACGGTTCGTATCGGCATCGGCGGCTGGACCTACGAACCCTGGCGCGGCACGTTCTTCCCGGAGAAATGGCCGCACAAGCGCGAGCTGGATTATGCCGCCTCGAAACTGACCGCGATCGAGGTCAACGGCACCTATTACGGCAGCCAGAAGCCGGCGACCTTCGCCAGTTGGGCGAAGGCGGTGCCCGACGGCTTCGTCTTCACCCTGAAGGCGTCGCGCTATTGCACCAATCGCAAGGTGCTGGCCGAAGCGGGCGAATCGATTGCCCGCTTCACGGGCCAAGGAATCGTCGAGCTGGGCGATCGGCTGGGGCCGATCCTCTGGCAGTTCATGGCGACGAAGCGGTTCGACCCGGACGATTTCGCGGCGTTCCTCGCGCTGTTGCCGGCGAGCCAGGACGGTGTGGCGCTGCGCCACGCGGTGCATGTCCGGCATGAGAGTTTCGCGGTGCCGGAGTTCGTCGCGATGTGCCGCGCCGCGGGTGTCGCCATCGTCTATGCGCAATCGACCGAATATCCCGCGATCGCCGACGTGAGCGGCGATTTCGTCTATGCGCGGCTGGAATCGAGCGAGGAACGCTTCGACGCAGGCTATTCGCCCGAAGCGCTGGACGCATGGGCCGATGCGGCGCGAGTGTGGCAGGAGGGCGGGCAGCCAGCGGGCCTGCCCTATTTCGCGGAGGCACCGCCGGTGCGGCCACGCGAGACGTTCGTGTTCTTCATCGCGGGTGCCAAGGTGCGGGCACCGCATGCGGCGATGGCGCTGATGGATCGGGTCGGGGTGGCCTGATCCTGGCAGCCTGCTTCTACAGGGCCGCAGGAGGACGCGCCGCAGGGGGTGGCGGCGCCATCGGCGCGGTCGCCCGCCCCTCCAGCGCGGCGGTCTCGAGCAGATCGAGCGCGCGGCGTGCCATCACGAACCGTTTTGCCGCCGCCATCCAGTTCGTCGCCTGCGCCGCACCGGGCAAGCGCGCGACTTCGGCACGCGCGGCTTCGACCTGCCCGCCTTCGAGCAGTCGGCGAGCGCGTTCCAGCCGATCCTCGGGCAGCGGGGAGGGCGTGCCTTCGCGGCGCAGCACCACCAGATTGCCAATCTCGCGCCGGAACCCTTCGGCCCAGCCGACACCCACGCCGTTCGCGATCGCCGGGCCGATCGTCGCCAGCCCTTCGCGCAGATCGCCCAGCGTCAGCGGCTGACGCGCGGCGTCGATGATATAGCCTACCGCCTGCGGTTGATCGGCGAACCGTGCGCGCAGTTGCGCTTCCAGATACCCCAGCCCCTGCCCGCGATCGAGCGCGCGGCGCGCCGCGAACGCCACCAGCAGCGCTTCGGCTCGCCCTGCCTGCGCGCCCGCGACCTGCACGTCGGCGGCGACCGCGGCAGCGCGCGCTTCGAGCACGCCGACTTGCCCGGCCAACAGCGCCTGCCGGTTCGCCAGCGCGGCCGGATCGTTCTGCAAAGCCGGTGCCGCGACGACGGCGACCGGCAGCGGCTTGGCAGCGACCACACGCGGCATGCTGGCGGGCGCGAACCAGCCGAAACGCTGGACACCATAAGCCGCCAGCGCCACCCCGGCCGCAAGTGCGACCAGGACCAGCAGCAATGCGGTGCGCGGGCGCAGGCCGTTGGGTCTGGGGCGATCGATCTGGCGGTAGTCGCTCATGCCGACCTTATCCGCGCGACACGGCCCGCGGTCAATCGGCGAGCCGTGCCGCGAGCGCGACGAGGGCGGCGTCGCTCGGCGCATCCGCGGCGGCACCGGGCGCGTCCGGGCCAGCAGCGCGCACCGCTTCGCTCAGCGCCGCGATGCGCAGGTCGTGCACCAAGTCGCGCCGAGCCAGCGCGGCGATGGCCTTGGCGGCGCGCACCGAATGCAGCAACACGACGGTGCCGGACAGGATCGCCGCCGACGCGATCGGCAGCGCGCGCGCCACATAGACCGGGATCGCATCGACTCCCGCATCGATCCGGTCGCGTCCGCACAGATGCAGCACACGCATTGCGCGCGCGCGCGCGACCACGGCGGCGGCGTCGCCATCGCCGGTGATCGCGACCGTCAACCCCGCGGCCCGCGCCGCATTGGCGGTCGCCTGGCCGACCGCGACGACGGGCACGCCGCGCAGGCGATCGAGCGCGGTGCCGGCGTGCCGTACCGCATTGGCGCTGGTCAGCAGCAGCGCGTCATATTCGCCCGGGTCGGGCGCGGTCCACGCGAGCGGTTCGACCGCGAACAGCGGCAACCGGACCGCATCGAACCCTGCGGCGACGATCCTGGCAGCCGTAGCACTATTGCCGGGCTCCGGCCGCAGCACCGCCAGCCGGCGCGTCATGCCGCGAACAGGCGCCGGATGTCCGGCGGCGCACGCCCCAGCAGGGTCGCCGCCAGCGCCTGGCCGCAGGCTTCGCCGGCGACTCCTTCGATACTGTCGCCGACGCAGGCGCTGCCGTCGTCGGCGAGAAGTTCGGCGCGCAGCCGCAAGGTTTCCCCGGCAAGCGACGCCATCGCCGCGACCGGCGTGTGGCAGTCGGCGCCCAGCGCGGCCAGCAGCGCGCGCTCGGCGCGCACACACGCGCTGGTCTCGACATGGTCGATCGCTGCAACCAGTGCGCGCGAAACGTCGTCGCCCTCGCGCACTTCGATGCCGACCGCGCCCTGCGCCGGGGCGGGCAGCATCACGTCGGTCGGCATCGCATGGCCGATGTCGCCATGCCCCAGTCGGTCCAGCCCGGCAGCGGCGAGGAGCGTCGCGTCGACTTCGCCCGCGTCCAATTTGGCCAGCCGGGTGCCGACATTGCCGCGGAACAGGACGATCGACAGATCCGGGCGCATGCGCAGCAATTGTGCCCGGCGGCGCGGGCTGCTGGTGCCGACGATCGCGCCGCGCTTCAGCGCCGCCACGGTCTCCGCCCCGATCAGCCGATCGCGCACGTCGGCGCGCGGCAGCATCGCCGCGATGCGGATGGCGGCGGGGCGGATCGTCTCGACGTCCTTCATCGAATGGACGCACGCGTCGACGTCGCCGTGGATCAGCGCGCGATCCAGTTCCTTCGTCCACAGCGCCTTGCCGCCGATCTCCGCCAGCGCGCGATCCTGCACGCGGTCGCCGGTGGTGCGGATCGGGACGATCGCGACCTGATCGGGCGTCCAGCCATGCGCCGCGCACAAGGCGTCACGCGTCATCGCCGCCTGGACGAGAGCGAGCGCCGAACCGCGCGTACCCAGGCGAAATGCCGTCATCCTTCGCGCCATGACGAACGCACGCGCTTTCGACAAGCCGCCGCGCACGCGGTATGGCGCAGGCATGTTGATCCTGGGACTGGAATCCTCCTGCGACGAAACCGCCGCCGCGCTGGTCACGGGCGATCGCCGCGTCCTGGCGCATCGGCTGGCCGGGCAGGAAGCGGCGCACGCACCCTATGGCGGGGTTGTGCCGGAAATTGCCGCCCGCGCCCATGTCGAGGCGCTGGAGCCGCTGATCGCCGCGGCTTTTGCCGACGCCGGCGTGACGCTGGCCGATGTCGATGCGGTCGCGGCGACGGCGGGGCCGGGGCTGATCGGCGGCGTCATGGTCGGGCTGGTCACCGGCAAGGCGTTGGCGCATGCGGCCGGCAAGCCCTTCGTCGCGGTCAATCATCTGGAAGGCCATGCGCTGTCGCCGCGCCTGTCTGCGCCCGACCTGGACTTTCCGTATCTGCTGCTGCTCGTCTCCGGCGGGCATTGCCAGCTGCTGCTGGTCGAGGGAGTTGCGTGCTATCGTCGGCTGGCAACGACGATCGACGATGCCGCGGGCGAAGCATTCGACAAGACCGCGAAATTGCTGGGGCTGGGCTTTCCCGGCGGGCCCGCGGTGGAAAAAGCGGCGCGCACCGGCCGCGCCGATTCGGTGCCATTGCCGCGTCCCCTCAAAGGGTCGCAAGAGCCGCATTTCTCCTTCGCCGGCCTGAAAAGCGCGGTTGCCAGGGCGGCGGGGCATCACGCGCCCGAGGATATCGCCGCATCCTTCCAGCAAGCGGTGGTCGATTGCCTGATCGATCGCACGACGGCAGCGCTTGCCAGAGCCGGCGCGGTCACCGCATTGGTCGTCGCCGGCGGGGTGGCCGCGAACGGCGCGGTGCGCGGTGCGCTGGAAGCGCTGGCCGCGGCCCACGGCCTGCGCTTCGTCGCGCCACCGCTCTGGCTTTGCACCGACAATGCCGCGATGATCGCTTGGGCCGGTGCCGAGCGCTTCGCCGCCGGGCTGACCGACCCGCTCGACACCCCTGCCCGCGCGCGCTGGCCCCTCGATCCCGCCGCCGATGCGGTGCGCGGGGCGGGGGTTAAGGCCTAGCCGCTCAATCCTCGTGGATCAGGCTGTCGCGCCGTGTGTCGCGCATCCTGAGGTACACGAGCAACGACACGCCGATCATCGCGGTGACATACCAGTAGAATCCCTGCTCCCACCCATAGTCCTTCAAACTGAGCGCGACATATTCGGCGGTGCCGCCGAAGATCGTGTTCGCCAGCGCATAAGGCAATGCCACGCCCAGCGCACGGATGTGCGCGGGGAACAGCTCCGCCTTCACCACTGCGTTGATCGACGTATAGCCGGTGACGATGATGAGCGCCGCCATCACCAGCACCCCAGCCGTCAACGGATCGCGGGTATGCTCCAACGCGCTGAAGATCGGATAAGTGAACAGGACGCCGGCGGTCCCGAACGCGATCATCAGCGGCTTGCGGCCGATCCGGTCGCTGAGCGCGCCAGCCACGGGTTGCAACAGCATGAAAACGAACAGGGTGATCGCGTTGATCTGGCTCGCGGTCTCGCGGCTGAACCCGCTCGTATTGACGAGGAATTTCTGCATGTAGATCGAATAGGCATAGAAGGCGAGCGTACCGCCAGCGGTCAGCAGCATCACCAGCGCGGTTTCCCTCGGGTGATCGCGAAGCAGCGTCATGAAGCCCGACTTGGGGCCTGCGCGACCCTTGGTATTCGTAAAGCTCTGCGTCTCGGCCAGGCCGCGGCGAATACGGAAGACGACGAGCGCAAGGACGGCCCCGATCGCGAACGGAATACGCCAGCCCCAGGCATCCAATGCCGCGCGGTCCATCACCGACTGGAGCAGCAGCAGGAGCAGAATCGCGAGCAACTGGCCGGAGATCAGGGTGACGTATTGGAACGACGAGAAGAAGCCGCGACGATCCTTGCCCGCCATTTCGGACAGATAGGTCGCCGACGCGCCATATTCGCCGCCGACGGAAAGCCCCTGCATCATCCGCGCCAGCACCAGCAAGCCAGGCGCCAGGATACCGATCGTCTCATAGCCCGGGGTGCAGGCGATGATGAGCGAACCCAGGCACATCAGCGTCACCGACAGCGTCAGGCCGGATTTGCGCCCATGCCGATCGGCATACACGCCCATCACCCACGCGCCGATCGGCCGCATGATGAATCCGACGGCAAACACCGCCGCCGCGCTCAACAACTGCGCCGTGCGATCGCCGGAGGGGAAGAAATGCGGCGCGAAATACAGCGTGAATGCCGAATAGACATACCAGTCGAACCATTCGACCAGATTGCCGGTCGATCCGCCGATGATCGATTTCAGCCGGCTGTTCGTGGTCGGTGCGTCGGCCGTGCCGGATACCGGCGGTAACGATGTCGATGCCATGCCATGCCCTCCGGTTATCATCGTCCAAGCGCCGGTCGCCCGGCCCCGCCGGGGAGCGCGCCCGACGTCCTTCAAACGCATCGACGCCGGCGGATTGTGCCCGGCTAAGCCACCGCCGCAGTCGAAGCGGCCTTTTCCCGACCGCCCTTATTGCGCCGCGGCCGCCCCCGCCCCGACTGTCGGCGCCGCGACCTGCGCCTGCGCCACCGGCACCACCGGCAGCCACACCGCGCTGGACCCGCGTTCGATCGTCACCGTCGCCTTCTTGTAATCCGTCTTCTTCGCCAGGAAGATGTTCGGCACGAAGGTCTGCGGGTTCCGGTCGTACAGCGGAAACAGCGAGGATTGCACCTGCACCATGATGCGGTGGCCCGGCTGGAAGACGTGGTTCACCGTTGGGAGACGGAACTTGTAGCGCTGAACCTTGCCGGCCGGGATCGCCGTCGGCTTGGCGAAACTGTCACGGTAACGGCCGCGGAAGATGTCCAAGCTGATCGGCAGTTCATAGCCGCCCATCTTGGGATCGCTGGCATTCTCCGCCGGATAGACGTCGATCACCTTCACGACGAAATCGCCGTCGGTGCCCGTCGTGCGTGCGTACAGATCGGCGATCGGCGCGCCCGATACGCGCACCGCATCGCTCAGCACCGGCGTGGTATAGGTCATCACGTCGGGCCGTCCGTCGACGCCGCGCTGGTCGCTGACCAGCCAGTCACCCCAGCGACCGTCGTCGAAATTCACCGGGCGGGGCAAATGCGGCACCGGCTTGGCCGGATCGGCGACGTAGCTGTCGCCGCCGCTTGCCGGCCGATCGAAGCCCAGCCCGCCTTCGGCCTGAAGGTACAGCGGCTTCAGCGGCGTCGCGCATCCCGCCTGGCACGCCAGCGGCCAATCGGCGAACCGGTCCCACCGATTCTCGCCGGTGTTGTAGATGGTCGCCGCCGGCAGCGTGACGGCCGGGCCGTCCTTCAGATATTGGTTGAACAGCGGCAGGACCATGTCCTCGCGGAACTGCTTGGCGGTGTCGCCGTCCCACTGAAACGGCCCCAGGCTCCTGCCCTCGCGATTGACCTGGCTGTGCCGCCACGGCCCCATGACGAGGTGGTTGTTGCCCCGCGTGCCCCCCCTCTTCTCCTGGGCAGCCTTCAGCGCTTCCCAGCTGGTGATCGCGCCATACATGTCCTCCTGGTCCCACAGGCCTTGTTCCCAGATCGTGGGGACATTGGAGGGGTTGGCGGCGAGCAATTTGTCGAGCGCCTGACCCTGCCAGAATCCGTCATACGCCGGGTGCGACACCATGCGCGTCCAATAGGGCAATTGATCGTAGCCCGATCGTTTGGCCCAATCGCCCGCCGACCCCACGTCCAGGAAATTGGTGTAATCGTCATAGCCGCCCGACGGCGGCGCTTCGCCTGCGCCCTTATATCCGGTCTGCGAGCCCAGCCAGCCGATGTTGGCGAGCCGGAACGCGCCGTAATGGAACCAGTCGTCACCCATCCACCCGTCGATCATCGGGCTTTCCGGCGCCGCGACCTTTAGCGCAGGGTGCGGGTTCAGCAGCGCCATGACGACGGTGAAACCTTCATAGGACGATCCGATCATCCCGACCCGGCCATTCGATTCGGGCAGGTTCGCCTTGTTCACCAGCCAATCGATCGTGTCATAGGCGTCGGTGACGTGATCGACCTTCGTCGGGTTCAGCGGGCCGATGACAGGGCGAGTGACGACGTAATCGCCCTCGGAGCCGTATTTGCCGCGAATGTCCTGATAGACGCGGATATACCCGGCCTTCACGAACATCTCGTCGGCCAGGGGCAACGTCGCCAGCATCGACGGGCTGTCGGACCGATTGGCGCGACCCTTGGCGTTATAGGGCGTCCGGGTCAGCACGATCGGCGCGTTCACCGCGCCCTTTGGCACGACGATCACGGTGTACAGCTTCGTCCCGTCGCGCATCGGGATCATCATTTCGCGCTTGTCGTAATCATAGCCGGCGGTCGGCCGGGTGAACTTGGCGGGCACGTCGCCGGCGGGAGCCGTCCGGGCCTGATCGCCCTTGGCGGTGGGCGCCGTCCGGGCATGAGCCGCCTGGGCTTGCAATGGGACGAGCGCGAACAGCGCAGCGGCGGCGAAGATGGGGTTGCGCATGGAAAGGGTTATCCGATCGGGATCAGCGATGTCGCAGCATGCCGCGTCCCACGGCGCCGCACAACCTGCGTTTCAATCCGCGGCCAGGGCAGCGGCCAGCAGGCGCCGGATCGCGCGCAGCGTGTCGAGCGATGCCTCACGCGCAGCGGGTGTCGGCGCGGGCGCAGAAGCCGGACCAGCGACGGGCGCAACGGTGTCGGCGAGCACTTGCTGCACCCCGCGCACGGTATAGCCCTCGCGGTTCAGCAGCGCGTCGATGCGCCGGACCAGCGCGACGTCCGCCGGTCGGTAATAACGGCGGTTGCCCGCCCGCTGCAGCGGGCGCAGCTGCGGAAAGCGCGTTTCCCAATAGCGCAGCACATGCTGCGGCAGGCCGGTGTCGCGCGCGACTTCGCCGATCGTTCGAAACGCCGCATCCGCTTTTTCGGTCGTGCGGATCGGCGGCATTGCAGTCGGGCTCAGCCGGCCGCGACGATGCGCTCGCGCATCATCTGGCTGGCGCGGAACGTCAGGACGCGGCGGGGCGCGATCGGCACTTCGACGCCGGTCTTGGGATTGCGCCCGACGCGCTCGCCCTTGTCACGCAGTACGAACGTACCGAAGCCGGAAATCTTGACGTTCTGCCCATCCGACAGCGCGCTGCACATTTCGTGCAGGATCCGTTCGACGAACTTGCCCGATTCGGCACGCGACAGGCCAACCTCACGGTGCAACGCTTCCGCCAAATCCGCGCGTGTCAAAGTCCCGGCCGCTTCCATCGAAAATCCCCCGATACAATCCAAGTACCTGCTATCGCACGCGGCTCTTCCCCCGGAAGACCCTCGTGCGGATCACATCCTTAACACCGCTGCGCCCCAAGTGAAACCACCCCCCATCGCTTCCAGCACGACGAGATGTCCCGCTTTGATTCGGCCGTCGCGCACCGCGACGTCCAGGGCGAGGGGAACCGATGCGGCGGATGTGTTGGCATGCCGGTCGACGGTTACGACCACTTTCTCCGGGGGCAGCCCCAGCTTGCGCGCGGTCGCATCCAGAATGCGCGCATTCGCCTGATGCGGGACGACCCAATCGACGTCCGCGCCGGTCAGCCCGGCCAGGGTCAGGCTCTCACCCATCACGGCCGCCAGATTGACGACGGCGTGGCGGAACACCTCGCGCCCCTTCATCCTCAGCTTGCCCACCGTGCCCGTCGTCGACGGGCCGCCATCGACATAGAGCAGGTCGTTGTGGCGACCATCGGCGTGCAGGCGGGTCGCCAATATGCCCGGCGCATCCGGGCCGTCGCCCGTCTCGCGTGCCTCCAGCACGATCGCCCCGGCGCCATCGCCGAACAGGACGCAGGTGGTGCGATCCTCCCAGTCCAGGATCCGCGTGAACGTCTCCGCACCGATCACCAGCGCGCGCCTGTGAATGCCGGTGCGCAGCATCGCATCGGCGACCTGCACGCCGTACAGGAACCCCGAACACACCGCCGCCACATCGAACGCGACGCAATCGTCGATGCCCAGCATCGCCTGCACCTTCGTCGCGGTCGCCGGAAACGTCTGGTCGGGCGTTGCCGTCGCCAGCACGATCAGGTCGATGTCGCGGGGCAGCACGCCGGCCGCGTCGAGCGCCGCCCTTGCCGCGTCCGCCGCCAGCGTGCCGGTCGTCTCGTCAGGCCCGGCGATGTGGCGAAAACGGATGCCGGTGCGCTCGACGATCCACTCGTCCGAGGTATCGACGCGCTCGGCCAGTTCCGCGTTCGACACGCGGCGCGCGGGCAGTGCCGATCCGGTGCCGGTCAGAACCGATCGAATCATGCGACAGGTGCCTGAACGGCGGCCGGCGGACGCTCGATACCGGCCAGATCTTCGCCGATGCGGCGGACCAGATCGTTCTGCACCATCTTGGCCGCGTTACCGATCGCGGTCGCGACGCCCAATTCGGTCGCGCCGCCGTGGCTTTTGATGACGAGCCCGTTCAGCCCCAGGAAGACCGCGCCATTGTGGTTGTTCGGGTCCAGGTGATCGCGCAGCAACTGCGTCGCGGGGCGGGAAATCAAGAAGCCGACCTTCGATCGCACCGAACTGCGGAACGCGCGCTTCAGCAGGTCCGCGACGAACCGCGCCGTTCCTTCGGCCGTCTTGAGCGCGATGTTGCCGGAAAAGCCGTCGCACACGATCACGTCCACGGTGCCCCGCGAAAGGCTATCGCCCTCGATGAAGCCTTCGAAGCGCATCGGCAGATGGACCGCAGCTTTCAGGGCGGCGGCGGCGTCGCGGATTTCCTCGGTGCCCTTCTGATCCTCGCTGCCGATATTCAGCAACGCGACGCGGGGCGATTCGAGATCGAGCGCGGTGCGTGCGAAGGCCGCGCCCATCACCGCGAATTGCGTCAGATTGCGCGCATCGCACTCGGTATTCGCGCCCAGATCGAGCATAACGACGTCATTGTCGCCCAACGTCGGCAACAAAGCCGCCAAAGCCGGACGGTCGATGCCGGGCAAAGTGCGCAGCGCCAGTTTCGCCATCGCCATCAGCGCACCGGTGTTGCCCGACGAGACCGCGGCGGCGGCGCGCCCGGTCTTCACGCAATCGATCGCGATGCCCATCGATGTCGTCTTGGCGCGACGGATCGCCTGGCTCGGCTTGTCGCTCGATCCGACGACGCCCTCTGCGTGGACAATTTCCGAATGGTTGCTGAGGGTGGGGTGAGCGACCAGGCCGGCGCGAATCGCCGCTTCGTCCCCGACCAGCAGGAAGCGCAGGCCGTCGAACCGGCGGCGCGCACGTGCGACGCCGGCCAGCATCACGGCCAAACCGTCATCCCCGCCCATCGCATCGACGGCGATACAGGCGTTACCGGGCATCAGCGACGGTCCTTCGTTGGGCCGTGTCAGGCCTCGACCGAGACGATCTCGCGGCCGTTGTAATGGCCGCAGGCGTTGCACAGGTTATGCGGGCGCTTCAGCTCGCCGCAATTCGGGCATTCCTGAAAGGACGCGACGGTCAACGAATCGTGACCGCGACGCATGCCGCGCTTGGAGGGGGAAGTCTTTCTCTTTGGGACGGCCATTGCGGCACCTTGTTCTGATCGATCGAGATATCTGACTGCGTAGACCGAACAGAGCATCGCGGCCAGCCCATGCGGGGAAGGCCGCGACCCAATGGCCGGACGCATCGCGAAGTGCCGCGCCTATAGCGATTTGCACGGACGTTGCAAGCCGCGCCCGTCTGGGGCAGGTCGCGGATCGCCGCCCGCCTTGAGGAAATCCGCGATGATCCTGCCCGTCACGCTCGCCACTGCCGCAGCCATCGCGCTGCTCAACGTCTGGCTGGCGATTCGCATCGTCCGCATCCGGTTCGCGACGAAGACGGTGAACGGCACCGGCGGCAATGCCGTGCTGGAGGGCCGGATGCGCGCGCAGGCCAATCTGGTCGAATATGCCCCCTATGTCCTCATCATGCTGGCCGGGATCGAACTGGCGGGCGGATCGCCGACATGGCTGTGGATCGCCAGCGTCGCGTTCGTTGCGGTGCGCCTGTCGCATGCGATCGGCATGGGAATGACCGGCCCCAATCCGTGGCGCGTCATCGGCTTCGTCGGCACGATCGTCCTGACGCTGCTCCTCGCCGGCTGGGCGATCGCCACCGTATATTCGGCACGGCTGCCCGGTGCCACGATCGTCGTCGCGCCGGTGAGTGCGAACGCATGAAGCGCTTGCTGATGCTGCTGGCCCTGTGCGCGGTTCCGGCTTGGGCGCAGACCGATCCGCGGGCGATGTCCGATACGGTGCGCACGCTGGCCTCCGACGCGTTCCAGGGCCGGGCACCGGGCACGCCGGGGGAAACCAAGACGGTCGACTGGCTGGTCGCCCGGTTCAAGGCGATGGGCCTGCAACCTGCCGGGCCGGCAGGCAGCTGGACGCAAAAGGTGCCGCTGGTCCGCACCAAGCTGGGCACCGGCCGCGTCGCCGCCGGCGGCACGCCGTTGGTGCAGGGACGCGACATCTATCTCAGCACCGTGCGCCCGGTCGATCGGGTGACGATCGCCTACGCGCCGATGGTGTTCGTCGGCTACGGCGTCCATGCGCCCGAACGCGGCTGGGACGATTTCAAGGGCGCCGATCTGAAGGGCAAGATCGCCGTCTTCCTGGTCAACGATCCCGATTTCGAGGCCGCCGCCCGCGACGATGCCAAGGGGAAATTCGGCGATCGGCGCATGACCTATTACGGCCGCTGGACGTACAAATACGAGGAAGCCGCCCGGCGCGGCGCGATCGGCGCGCTGATCGTCCACGATACGCCGGGCGCGGGCTATGGCTGGAACACGGTCACCGCGCCGCAGGGCGAGAATTACGACGTGGTGCGCAAGCCCGGCGAATTGCCGGTCCTGGTGCAAGGCTGGATCGAGGGCGCCGGCGCGGCTCGCCTGTTCGCCGCGGCGGGACGGGATCTGGCGACGCTGCGCCAGGCCGCGCGGCGCAGCGATTTTCGCCCCGTTACCCTGAAGGATCAGACATTCACCGCCGATCTGCCGGTGACGCACAGTCGCGCCGAAAGCCGCAACGTGCTGGCCAAGATCGCAGGCCGCGCGCATGCCGACGAAGTCGTGATGTTCGGCGCCCATTGGGACGCCTACGGCATCGGCGCCGCGGACGCGCAAGGCCGCACGATCCGCCCCGGCGCCAATGACGACGCGCTCGGCGTCGCCGGCGTGCTGGACCTCGCGCGGCAGTTCGCGCGCGGCCCGACGCCCGATCGCACGTTGGTGTTCGCGCTATGGACGGGCGAGGAACGCGGGCTGCTGGGATCGGAAACCTATGCCGCCGCTCCGCTTTATCCTGCGGCCAAGACGGTCGCCAATCTGACGCTCGACATCCTCCAGACGGCGGGGCCGGCACGCGACGTGATGCTCGTCGGCGCTGGCCAGAACACGCTGGAGGACCTGCTGAGCGCCGCCGCGCGTGCGCAAGGTCGCACCGTGACCCCCGAGGCCCTGCCGGAGCGCGGGCTGTTCTACCGCGCCGATCATTTCACGCTGGCGCGGCGCGGCGTGCCGACGTTGCTGTTGATGGCGATCAGCGGCGCGCCCGATCTGGTCGCCGGCGGTCGGGCTGCGGGGCAGCGATGGCTCGACGGCTACATGCGCTGCTACCACCAGACCTGCGATGCGTGGGACACGGCATGGGATTTGCGCGGCGCCGCGGCCGACGTCGATCTGTTCCACAGCATCGGCGCGACCCTGGCGAACGGCCGGGCATGGCCATCATGGCAGGCGGGGTCGGAATTCCGCGCCGAGCGCGACCAGACGGCGGCCGAGCGGCAGTAGAAGGCCGCGGCGGCCGGCGGCGATTCGCTACGCCGCCAGCGCGCGGTCGCTGACGAACATGTTGTGCGCGCGTTCGTGGGCGAAGGTGCTGGCGGGGCCGTGGCCCGGAATGAACGCCGTCGCATCGCCCAGCGGCCACAGCTTCGTGACGACCGATTCGATCAACGTAGGATGATCGCCGAGCGGGAAATCGGTCCGCCCCACCGACCCCTGGAACAGCACGTCCCCGACCAGCGCCAGCCGCGACGGCGCATGGTGGAAGATCACATGGCCCGGCGTGTGGCCGGGCGTTTCGTAGACGTCGAGGACCAGTTCGCCGACCGTGACGGTATCGCGTTCGACCAGCCAGCGATCGGGTTCGAACACCACGCCGCGGATGCCGTAATTGCGCCCGTCCTCGTCGAGTCTCGCCAGCCAGAAGCGGTCGGCCTCGTGCGGGCCCTCGATCGGCACGCCCAACAGGTCCGCCAGCGGCTTGGCTTCGCCGGCATGGTCAATATGGCCGTGGGTGAGCAGGATTTTCTCCACGGTCGCGCCCGCCTGCGCGATCGCCGCCTGGATGCGCGGCAAATCCCCGCCCGGATCGACGACCGCCGCCTTCATCGTGGCGGTGCACCAGATCACGGTGCAATTCTGCTGGAGGGGCGTGACCGGGACGATCGTCACCCGCATCGGTGGTTCTTGGTTCATGCCCCCACGATAGGGCCGCGCCCGGTGCCGGGCAATCGCCCCTTGCCGCCCGCCCCCCAGCGGGTGCATCTACGCGAGCGATGCTTACCCAAGTTCCCGCGCCGTTCGTGCTGCTAGACGACACGCGTCTGGGTGGCTGTGCGCGATTGTACCGTGACCCGATCGAGATCATCGAAGCGCGCACGGTGGCCCAGGTCCTCCCCGCGCTCGAACGCGTGCGCGCCGGGCGGGCGCGTGGGCTGCACGCCGCCGGGTTCCTGGCCTACGAGGCCGGCGAAGCGTTCGAGCCGGCCGCTGGCCCGCTCCCGCAGCCTGCCGCCCCGCTGGCGTGGTTCGGACTGTTCGAGACGTATGAGGACGTAGGGCACCTCACCGCACGCCTGCCCGATCCCCGTGGGGCGTGGATCGGGCGGGTCGTCGCCGATATCGACCGGGCTACCTATGACGCGCAGTTGGCCGAAGTGCTGGCCCTGATCGCGGCGGGCGATCTGTATCAGGCCAATCTGACGTTTCGCGCCACCGTCGCGGTGCAAGGCGATCCGCTGGCCATTTATGCGCGGCTGCGTGCCGCGTCCGGCGCAGGCTGGGGCGCCTATGTCGATACCGGCGAAATCGCCGTGCTGTCGCTGTCGCCCGAATTGTTCTTCGTGCTGGACGACGGCGCCATCACGTGCCGCCCGATGAAGGGCACCGCCAAGCGCCTTCCCGAACCGAGAGCCGATGCGCTGGCTGCGCAGAACCTGGTCGTCGATCCCAAGCAGCGTGCCGAAAACCTCATGATCGTCGATCTGATGCGCAACGACCTGTCGCGCATCGCCCGCCCCGGCAGCGTCGCGGTGCCCGAATTGTTCACCGTGGAAGCCTATCCGACGATCCACCAGATGACCTCGACCGTCACGGCCACGCTTGCCGAAGGGCGCGATGCCGTCGACGTGCTGCGCGCGCTGTTTCCGTGCGGCTCGGTCACCGGCGCGCCCAAGGTTCGCGCGATGCGGGCGATCGCACAGGTGGAACGGGGAGCGTCGCGCGGCGCCTATTGCGGCAGCATCGGGCGCATCGACGCGGACGGAGGCGCCGCGTTCAACGTCGCGATCCGAACGCTCACCCTGCCGCGGGGCGCCGCGCACGCCCATCTGGGGCTAGGCTCCGGCATCGTCGCCGATTCGTCCGCGGACGACGAATGGAACGAGTGCGTGGCCAAGAGCGCCTTCGTGCAAGCCGGCGCTTGGCGCTTCGACCTCATTGAGACGATGGCGTTCGATCCGGAAAGCGGCATCGCCCTGCTGGAACGGCATCTGGGGCGGATGCAGGCGAGCGCGGCGACGCTGGGCTTCGTGTTCGATCACCATGCCGCGCGCAACGAGCTTCAGGCCGCCACGTTCAAGCTGCGCCACATCCACCGGCTGCGCCTGTTGCTCAGCGCGAGCGGGGCGATGGTGGTGGAGACCGGCCCTGCGCCTCCGGTTCCCGACGGGCCGGTGACGGTCGCGATCCGGCCGCTGCCGGTCGCGACGGCGGATATCCGCCTGCGCCACAAGACGAGCGACCGCCGATTCTACGACAAGGCGCGCGGCGACTGGTTCGAAGTGGTGTTCGAAACGCCCGACGGCGTGCTCACCGAAGGCAGCTACACGTCCGTCTTCGTCGAGCGCGACGGCGTCCTGCTGACGCCGCCGACCGGCCCGTTGCTGTCCGGCGTGTTGCGCGCCGAGCTGCTTGCCACCGGGCGCGCCGTCGAAGCGCCGCTGACGCGCGCCGATCTGGCGGGGGGATTCTTCATCGGCAACGCGGTGCGCGGGCTGCTTCCGGCCATCGTTACGGTTGCGTGATCGCCCCTTGCGGGCCATAGCGCCGCGGCCCCCGTTGAAAGGCCGCTTTTCCCCATGCAACAGTCCGCCGCGCTCGCCCGCATCAGCCCTTCGCCGACGCTGGCGATCACCAGCCGCGTTCTGGAACTGAAGCGCGCCGGCGTCGACGTGATCGGCCTGGGTGCCGGGGAGCCCGATTTCGACACGCCCGATTTCGTCAAGGATGCCGCCATCGAGGCGATCCGCACGGGCAAGACGAAATATACCAACGTCGACGGCACGCCCGAACTGAAAGCGGCCATCGTCGCCAAATTCGCGCGCGACAACCGGCTGACCTATACTGCCGACCAGATCAGCGTGAACGTCGGCGGCAAGCACACCTTGTTCAACGCGCTGGTCGCGACCGTCGGCCCGGGCGACGAAGTCGTTATCCCCGCGCCCTATTGGGTCAGCTATCCCGACGTCGTCCAATTCGCCGGCGGCACGCCGGTGGTGGTCGCCGCCGGGCCGGAGCAAGGCTATAAGCTGACGCCCGAGGTGCTCGACGCGGCGATCACGCCCAACACCAAATGGGTCATCCTGAATTCGCCGTCCAACCCGACCGGCGCCGCGTACACAGCCGACGAGTTGCGCGGGCTGGGTGAGGTCTTCCTGCGCCATCCGCATGTGTGGATCTTCGCCGACGATATGTACGAACATATCGTCTACGATGACTTCCGCTTCGCGACGATCGCCGAAGTCGTGCCCGAACTATACCCGCGCACGCTGACCGTGAACGGCTGTTCGAAGGCCTATGCGATGACCGGGTGGCGGATCGGCTTTGCCGCCGGTGCGCCGTGGCTCATCAAGGCGATGGCCAAGCTGCAATCGCAATCGACGTCCAATCCCTGCTCGATCGCGCAGGCCGCGGCGGTCGCAGCGCTGAACGGCGACCAGTCCTTCCTGGCCGAGCGCAACGCCGCCTTCAAGGTGCGCCGGGACATCGTCGTGTCTATGCTCAACGCCATCCCCGGCGTCCATTGCCCCACGCCCGAAGGCGCGTTCTACGTCTATCCCTCGCTGGCGGGGTTGATCGGCAAGACGACGCCGTCGGGGCGGCTGATCGACAGCGACGAGGTGTTCGTCGGCTATCTGCTCGACGATGCGAAGGTCGCGGCGGTACAGGGTGCGGCGTTCGGGCTGTCGCCGGCGATGCGGATCAGCTACGCCACGTCGGACGCGCTGCTGCGTGAGGCGTGCACGCGGATTCAGGACGCCTGCACGAATCTCAGGTGAATAGGGATGCCACCGATCGTTCATCGGTGGGTTTCCATAAACGACATTGTCGAACCGCGGCGCAGACACGATCTGCGCTGCGACCATCCAGTGTCGCTGCCGTTTTCGGCAACGGTGCCAAGCGAGCCTAGAGTTATGAAGACGATCCTGAAATCCAGTTTCTTCCACCGCTTCGTCGGTGGTTTCCTGCTGGGCACCATCGGCGTCGTGGCGTTGCAGCCGGCCGAAGCGCGCCACTTCGTCGCCAGCCACATCCCGCATCATATCGCGCGCTGACCCAGGCGGATCGGCTTACCGTCCGCAGGTGACCATTCCGCCTGCCGGTGCTCGCACCGTGCATTTGGCGTTGCCCGACACGGCAACGCGTCCCAAGCCCGACATGCTGACCTGCGCGAGATAGCGCGCATCGCCCTTGATCTCGCCTGGCCCGTCGAGCCGCACCGTCAGATCGTCGGCGACCAGTGCCGCGGCATCGATCCCGCCAGGCCCGTTGATCGACAGCCGCACCTTGCCGGCCCGGCCCGAGGCGGCAATCGTGCCGGTGCCGATCACGGTCGCGTTCGCCACTTCGGCCTCCACCCCCGTGACCGAGATCACGCCGTCGCCGGTAACCGACAGGTCGGCGCGCGTCGTGCGCATGCCGGCGATGGACAAACGCCCGCCACCGATCATCGCCGCCGACGCCAGTGCTTGCGTCGATAACGTCACGACCATCGGGACGTTGCCGGCGGCCCGCGCGATCTGCGGCTGATTGCTGCGGCGTCGGACCGCGAGCGTGGTGCCCTCCACCCGCACGTCGATCTGCTCCATCGCACGCGCATCGCCGGACAGGGTGGCGCGCGGCGGCCCGCCGGTCGTCACCCGCACGTCGAAGCCGCCGTCGATGCGCAGCCGATCGAAGCTGCCGATGCCCAGCTTGCGCTCGGCCGCCGAGGCGGGCGCCGCGAGTGCGGCTATGAGCGCGGCGAAGGTTGCGAAGGTGACGCGTATCATGCGCGCGACTTCACCACGCCCTGCCGGCATCGGCAAGTGGCAGCCTTAGCGCTGCGTGCCGCAGCGGACGGTGCCGGAGCCCATCTTCCTGACGACGCAGCGCGCAGCTGGGCCCAGGTCGATGTCGCCCGATCCCATGACGTTGACCTGGGCGTCGCCCTGCACCGCCGCGCGGACGTTGCCCGATCCGGCCACGGACACCTTCCCGCCCTGCGCGCGCAGGGCCGCGGCGTCGATGTCACCCGATCCGGCGATGTCCGCGGTCAACCGCTTTGCAGTCCCCGCAGCGGTGACGTTGCCGGAGCCGGCGATGGACAATTCGGCCGCATCGACCTGCATCCCGGCCACCGCCAGATTGCCCGATCCGGCGATGCTGCCGGCAAAGCGGGTCCCTTGCGCGCGGTCGACCGCCAAATTGCCGGAGCCGGCGACGGAGGCGGACGCGATCCGCGGCATCGTGACGAACACCCGCACTTTCTGGCCCTTGCCCCAGCCCCATTTGCTGCCGTTCTGCCGGCCGACCTTCAGGACGGCGCCGTCGCGCGCGATCCTCAAGCGATCGAGCATGGCCGAATCGCCTTCCGCGCGCACGCAGAAGGCGCCGCCGACATGCACGTCGACATCGTCGGACCCGCGCAATTCGACGCCGTCGAAATCGGCCACCGCAAAGGTGCGGGCATTGCCCGATCCGGTGCCGGCGACCCCCGCCTTTTGCGCTTCGGCTTCGCTGTCCCACTGAAAAGAGCAGGCGGCGAGCGCGACGAGCGCGATGACGGGTACGGACTGGCGGGCGATCTTGGGCATAGGTCCTCCTGTGTGTTGCTGTTGCAATACACCGGTTTGGGCACAGCTTCAAACGAATAAGGGGCAGCGTCCGTGATGGACGCCGCCCCTTATTCGCGGGAGGACCGACCCGCGCCAGATCAGGCGGCGGGCTTGTCCTTGTTGTAGATCGCGGCCGCCGCGCGGAGGATTTCGAGAATCTTTTCCTGCGCGCGCGGTTCGTCCACCTCTTCCATCGCCGCCAGTTCGCGGGCCAGACGGCTGGTCGCCCCTTCGAAGATCTGGCGCTCGGAATAGCTTTGTTCGGGCTGATCGTCGGCGCGGAACAGATCGCGGACCACTTCGGCGATCGACACCAGGTCGCCCGAGTTGATCTTCGCTTCATATTCCTGGGCACGCCGCGACCACATCGTCCGCTTGACCTTCGGCTTGCCCTTCAGCGTATCGAGCGCCTCGCGCAGCGTCTTGTCGGACGACAGTTTGCGCATGCCGACGCTTTCGGCCTTGTTGGTGGGAACACGCAGCGTCATGCGTTCTTTTTCGAACCGCAGCACGTACAATTCCAACGTCATCCCGGCGATCTCCTGACGTTGGAGTTCGATCACGCGACCGACACCGTGCTTGGGATAAACGACATAATCACCGACATCGAAGGACAGAGCCTTGGCAGCCATTGGGGGCCTTTCCGTAATTCACGTGTCCGGCGCACGGTCGGAACCGAGCGAAAAGCCCGGCGACAGTCGCGAGGAGGATGGTCGAACGTCTGTTGACGTGCACACGCGAAAATGGTGCCCGTCGCGAACCTTTGTAGCACTTCAGTAATAAAATTACCACCCCGGGAACCGACCCCGGTCGGGCTGGCGCAGGCCCTGGCCGGACGACGCACTTTTAGCGCACGCCCTCGATCGGCAACGTTGCCTCCTCGAGCGGCGGCGCCTTGCCGAACAGGGCGCGATCGGCGGGCCCGAACGCCCAGCGCCACAGGATGTAGAGATAGACGGCGGCGATCGCGGGCACGCCGATCAGCAGCTCGACCCATTCCATCCGCTTGGGCAAAGCGGTGAACGCCGCGCCGACGACGATCGCGGCCAGCGCGGCCCAGACGATCGGCCAGCGCAGCGGCGACACGGACGCGCCGAGCAACCGCCCCAGGAATCGCGCCTTGACGACGGACGTCAGCCCCAGCGACACCATCAGCGCCACCGCCGGCCCCGCCGCCTGCCAATCGGGCGGCCACCCTCGCCACCGCATTGCCGCGATCAGCGCGAAGGACAAGATCACCTGAAACACCAGCATCGCGCCGGAAATCATCAAGTTGCGATGCCGCGCCATATAGACCAGCGCCGATTCCGACACCGCGCCCGTCGATGCCAGCACTTCGGCGGTGAGCAGGAACACGAGCGCGGCAGTGCCCGCTACGAATTGCGGCCCGACGACCCCCATCACCGCTTCGCCGGGGATCGACCCCATCAGCGCCAGCCCGCCTTGCGCAGCGATAATCCAGAACGCGACCTGGCGCACCTGCGCGGCGATCGCCGGCCTGTCGTCACGGGCCAGCGCGTCGGTGATGACCGGGCCCAGGATCGGATCGAAGCTGGTCTTCAGTTTTTGCGGGAGCGAGGCGACTTGCTGCGCCATGTAATAGATGCCGACGATCTTGGGCGCGAACAGCAGGCCCAGGATGAAGCGATCGACGTTGCGCGTGCCCCATTCCAGCGCATCCGCCCCCGCCAGCGGCACGTTGACGCGCGCCAGCCGCCACAGGCCGGCCAGATCGGGCGACCAGCCGCGCGGCAGGCCGTAACTGCGCACGAACGGCACGATCGATGCGATCAGCGCGGCGATCATCGACGTGACATAGGACAGGACCAGCCCGTCGCGGATGGTGAAATACGAAAACGCCCAGGCGGCGATCGAAATCGTCCACGGCTCGATCACCGCGCGCGCCGTCACCGCGGCCTTGACGTTGCGCCGATAGGCGAGCGCGGCGAGGCTGACGTCGCTCCACGCGCTGGCGACGATGATGCACGGCAGCCACCGATCCAGCCCGGTGATCGGCGTGTTGGGATACATGATCTGCGGAAACGCCGACAGCAGCAGGCTGGCGACGACGGCGGCGATGAAGGCGACCGCCATCGCATCCCAGACCACGCAGACATGCGGCCGATCGGCGCGCGCCAGCGCCTGCGCCAGCCCACGCTTCAGCCCGAGCGTGGCGACCAGCGCCGCCAGTTCGACGACGACGACCGCAATGGCGAAGCGCCCGACCAGATCGGGGCCATAGATACGCCCGGCGATGAACAGGAACGGGATGCGCGCGACCAGACGCAGCGCGAACCCTGCGATGTTCGTGCGGCCGCCCTTGGCCAGTGCATCGATGTCCTGCGCAGGCGCCGCATCGCTCAATGCGCGGCGCCCCAACTCTTGCCGATGCCGATCTCCACGCCCAGCGGCACCGACAGCACGACCGACGGTTCGGCGGCACCGGCCATCACCCGCTCGATCACCGGGCGCGCCGCATCGACATCGCTTTCGGGCAATTCGAACACGAGTTCGTCATGGACTTGCAGGAGCATGCGCACGTTCGGCAGGCCGGCGTTGATCAGCGCAGGCGTCATGCGCACCATCGCGCGCTTGATGATGTCGGCGCTGGTTCCCTGGATCGGGGCGTTGATCGCGGCGCGTTCGGCGCCCTGGCGTTCGTGCTGCACCTTGCTGCGGATGCGCGGAAAATGCGTCTTGCGGCCAAAGAGCGTGGTGGTGAAGCCGTGTTCGCGCACCTGCGTCAGAGTTTCCGCGATATAGCGGTTGATGCCCGGGAAGCGTTCGAAATAGCGGTCGATCATCGCCTGCGCTTCGTCGGCGCTGACATCGAGCCGCCCGGCGAGGCCCCAGCGGCTGATGCCGTACAGGATGGCGAAATTGATCGTCTTGGCACGGCCGCGGGTATCGCGGTTGACCTCCCCGAACAATTCCTGCGCAGTCAGCGAATGGATGTCGTGCCCTTGCGCGAATGCGTCGCGCAGCGCGGGGACGTCGGCCATGTGCGCGGCGAGCCGCAACTCGATTTGCGAATAATCCGCCGCCAGGATGACGTTGCCCGGCTCCGCCACGAACGCGTCGCGGATCTGGCGGCCGATCTCGGTGCGGATCGGGATGTTCTGCAAATTGGGGTCGGTCGACGACAGCCGGCCGGTCTGCGCGCCCGTCAGGCTGTAGCTGGTGTGGACGCGGCCCGTCGCCGGGTTGATCTGATCCTGCAAGGCATCGGTATAGGTGTTCTTCAGCTTGCTGAGCTGGCGCCAGTCGAGCACGCGCGTGGCGATGACGCTGCCCGGCGAATCCTTGTCGGCGGCGATCCGCTCCATTTCGGTCACGTCGGTGGAATAGACGCCGGATTTGCCGCGGCGTCCGCCCTTGATCCCCATCCGCTCGAACAGCACGTCGCCCAGCTGCTTGGGGCTGCCGATGGTGAAGGGACCGCCCGCCAGCGCGTGGATTTCGGTCTCCAGCAGCGCGATCGTCTGGGTGAATTCGGCGGACAGGCCGGCCAGCTTCTCGCGATCGACCTTGATCCCGTGCGCTTCCATCGCGGCGATCACGGGGACGAGCGGGCGATCGACCATTTCATAGACGCGGGTCGCGTTTTCGTTGGGCAACCGGGCCTTGAACCGTTTCCACAGCCGCAGCGTCACGTCCGCGTCCTCGGCGGCATAGCGGGTGGCGGCTTTCAGATCGATCTCGTGGAAGCCGCGCTGCGTCTTGCCGGTGCCGACCACGTCCTTGAACGCGATACACGAATGGCTCAGGTGAGTGGCGGCCAGTTCGTCCATGCCGTGGCCGTGCAGGCCGGCGTCCAGATCGAAGCTCATCACGATCGTGTCGTCGTGAGGCGCCACCGCTATCCCCGCCCGGCCGAGCACGATCATGTCGTACTTCAAGTTATGGCCGATCTTGAGCACCGCGGGGTCTTCAAACAGCGGCTTCAGCCGGGAGAGCGCGGTGGCGCGATCGATCTGCACCGGCGTCTCGCTCAGCAGATCGGTGCCGCCATGTCCGAGCGGGACATAACAGGCCAGATTGGGCGCCAGCGCCATCGACACGCCGACCAGCTCCGCGCGCGTGGCGTCCAGCCCGGTCGTCTCGGTGTCGATCGCAACCCAGCCCTGATGCCGCGCGATGGTGATCCAGCGATCGAGCGCGTCGACGTCGACCACCGTCTCGTAATCGTCATGCGCGCAGGGCGGGTCTTCCTCGAACGGCGCGGTGGGCGGGGGTGCTACGGGCGCGTCGGCGACCTGCGACAATTTGGTCAGCAGCGATTTGAAGCCGTGATGCTCCAGGAACGCGCGGAGCGGCGCTTCGGGGATGCCTTGCAGGATCAGATCGTCGAGCGGCTCCGGCAGCGCATCGTCACATTTCAGCGCGACCAGCACTTTCGACAGCCGTGCATTGTCCGCCTGCGCGATCAGATTGTCGCGCAGCTTGCCGGGCTTCATGGTCGGTGCGGCGGCCAGCACGCCCTCCAGATCGCCGTGTTCCAGGATCAGTTTCGACGCGGTCTTCGGCCCCACGCCGGTGACGCCCGGCACGTTGTCGACGCTGTCCCCCATCAATGCCAGCACGTCGCCCAGCCGATCCGGGCCGACACCGAATTTCTCGCGCACATGATCCGGGCCCAGGCGGCGATTGTTCATCGTGTCGTACATGTCGACCGACGGATCGGTCATCAGCTGCATCAGATCCTTGTCGGAACTGACGATCGTGACGGACCAGCCCTGCGCGAGCGCGGCATTGGTATAGCAGGCGATGATGTCGTCCGCCTCCAGCCCTTCGGTCTCGATGCAGGGGAGCGAGAAGGCGCGGGTGGCGTCGCGGATCATCGGGAATTGCGGCACGAGGTCTTCGGGGGGCGGCGGGCGGTGCGCCTTGTACTGATCGTACAAGTCGTTGCGGAACGTCCTGGAGGATTTGTCGAGGATGACGGCCATGTGCGTCGGGCCATCTGCGGCGTGCAACTCGTCCGCCAGCTTCCACAGCATCGTCGTATAGCCGTACACCGCGCCCACCGGCTCGCCATGCTTGTTGGTGAGGGGCGGCAGGCGGTGATACGCCCGGAAGATATAGCCGGAGCCGTCGACGAGGTAGAGATGGGGCATGTCGGCTGCGGCTCTAGCGGATGGGGGAGCGCAGACCAAGCGGCCTTCAGTTGACGGGCGCTCCGGCTGCGGCGGGAGCGGGGGCGGGAGCGGGGGCAGGAACCGCGGCAGGCGCGGCATATTGTGCCACCGCGGCGGCGACACCCTGAATCAATTGCTGGCGTTCGCGCATCGGCCGGACCGTGTCGCCGATCATGACAGCGATGGCGTACCGCCGGCCGTCGGGCGCGGTCAGCAGGCCGACGTCGTTGAAGCCCGCGTTGCGCGACCCCAGATCCTGTCCGGTCCCTGTCTTGTGCGCGATCTGCCAGCCGCCGGGGAGCGCCGCGCGCAGGCGGGCGCGGCCGGTGACGGAGCGGCCCATCGTGTCCAGCAGGAAGCGCGTCGACGTCTCGCTCAGCAATTCGCCGCGCGCCAGCCGGGCGAGCGAATCGGCGATGGCGATCGGCGCGGCGCCATCCGGCGGATCGGCGATATAGGCGTCGAGCGCAGCCGCGCGCGCGGCGGGATCGAGGCGCGCGCGCGCCTGTTCGAACGCGCCGCCCAGCGCGAACGCCGGCTGCCAGATCAGGCCCGCGGTCTTCGACTGGAGCAGGCGCTCGCCGGGGCCGAAGCGGATGTCGCCCAGCCGCTTGGCCGCGATCATCGCGCGCACGCTGGCCGGCCCGCCGACATACGTCAGCAGGCGATCGTTGGCGGTATTGTCCGAATGGGTCATCGCGCGGTCCAGCAGCCCGCCGACGGTGGTGCGAAACCCCTCCCCCTTGACCAGCATCGCGATCGGCTGGTGAAACAGCGTCAGGTCTTCGGGGCGGACCAGGACTTCGTCGTCGAGCTTGGCCCGGCCCTGATCGCGCAGGTCGAGCAAGGTGATCGCGACCCACAATTTGCTGACCGATTGCTGCGGCAGGCGGCGATGGCCCCCGCGCTCGACCGTCCAGCCTTCGTCCACCGCACGCACTGCGATGCCGCTGACCCCGTCGAACCCGCGCCACAAGCCGTCGACCGCCGCGGTCAGTGCGAGTGGGGCCGGGCGTACCGGCTTGGCGGTGACCGGCGGCACCGGGATCGACACGAACACCGGATCGGTCCGCGCCGGCGCCGCCGCCGACGCACCGGGCCGCGACGGCCCGCACGCGGTTAGCAGCGCCGCGATCGGCAAGGCGACGGACAGGATGGGGGACAGGCCGGTGCGGCCGGGAAATCTCATGTGCGCGGGTTAGCTTCGCCGATGGAGGTGCCCATCAACGCATAGAGGACGCAAAGCGCTTAGAAACAGCGGGATGCCACCCTTGAGACGAACCGACGCTGCCGCGCGGCGGAGCGAGTCGCGCGGTTACGGAACCAGAATGGTATCGACGGCCTCAGGCCGCGTCTCCGGGTAATCCAGCGTGTAATGCAGCCCCCGGCTCTCCTTGCGATGCAAAGCGGAGCGCACGATCAGGTCGGCGGTCTGCAACAGGTTGCGCAGCTCGATCAGGTCCGGCGTGACGCGGAAATGGCCGTAATAATCCTCGATCTCTTCGGTCAGCCCGGCGATCCGCCGCGCCGCGCGTTCCAGCCGCTTGGTGGTGCGCACGATTCCGACGTAATTCCACATGAACCGCCGGATCTCGGTCCAATTCTGCTTGATGACGACTTCCTCGTCCGAATCGGTGACGCGGCTTTCGTCCCAGACGCGGATCGGCGGCGGCGGCGGCAGGCTGTCCCAGCGGGCGGCGATGTCGCGCGCCGCCGCTTCGCCGAACACGAAACATTCCAGCAGCGAATTGGACGCCAGCCGGTTCGCGCCGTGCAAGCCCGATTGCGTCACTTCGCCGGCCGCATACAGGCCGGGCAGGTCGGTGCGGCCGTCGCGGTCCACCACCACGCCGCCGCAGGTGTAATGCTGCGCGGGCACGACCGGGATCGGCGCCTTCGTCATGTCGATGCCCAGCCCGAGCAGCTTTTCATGGATGTTGGGGAAATGCTCGCGAACGAATTCGGGCGGCATGTGGCTGATGTCGAGGTGGACGCAGTCCAGGCCGTAGCGCTTGATTTCCGCGTCGATCGCCCGCGCCACGACGTCGCGCGGCGCCAGTTCCATGCGCTGAGGATCGTAATAGGACATGAACCGCTTGCCCGTCGCCGGATTGATCAGCCGCCCGCCCTCTCCGCGCACCGCTTCGGTAATCAGGAAGTTCTTGACCTCCAGATTATAGAGGCAGGTCGGGTGGAATTGCATGAATTCCATGTTCGACACCCGCGCGCCGGCGCGCCACGCCATCGCGATGCCGTCGCCGGTCGCGCCGCGCGGCGCGGTGGAGAACAGATACGTCCGCCCGGCCCCGCCCGTGGCCAATATCGTGGCGCGCGCGGTGAACAGATTGACGTGGCCGCTGGTTCGATCGACCGCATAGACACCCCACACGTTGCCTGCGCCCGAATAGCGTTCCTCATGCCGCGCAGTCGCCAGGTCGATCGCGACCTGATCGGACACCAAAGTGATGTTGGGATGCGCCTCCGCCGCGCGTTGCAGCGCGACTTGCACCGCCCAGCCGGTCGCATCGGCGACGTGGACGATGCGGCGGTGCGAATGGCCGCCTTCGCGCGTCAGGTGCAGCGCACCCGCGCCGTCGGCGCTTTCGGTGGCAAACGGCACCCCCAGATCGCGCAGCCGCGCGATCGCCGCCGGCGCGCGCTCGACGACGAATTCCACGATCGCCCGGTCGTTGAGCCCCGCGCCGGCGACCATCGTGTCCTCGACATGGTTCTCGAACGTGTCGCCCGGCTCCAGCACCGCGGCGATCCCGCCCTGCGCCCAGGCAGTCGACCCTTCGTTCAGCGCGCCCTTGGCAAGCACCACCACCTTGAAGCGATCCGCCAGGTTCAGCGCGGCCGTCAGCCCCGCCGCGCCCGATCCGACGATCAGGACATCGCTGGTCATCACCTGTCCCGTCACCACCGACTCCGGCGTCGTCGCCTCGCTCACCCGACGCGCTCGTCGTTGGCGGCGCGGGTCAGCGACAGGAACACGTCTTCCAGATCGGCTTCCTTGGTCGAGACATCGACGATGCCGAAGCCCGAACTCTGGATTGCGGCCAGCACTTCGCCGGCGTTCACGCGATCCTTGGAATAGGTGATCTCCAGCGTGCGTGCGCCCTTCAGCACGATCTTTTGGAAACACACCGCCTGCGGCACCGGATCGACGTCCCGGTCGACCGTCACCGCGACCACTTTCTCCTGCGCCTTGCCCAGCAAGTCGCGGGTCGGTTCGTTGGCGACCAGCCGACCGTGGTTGATGATCGCGATGCGATCGCACAGCTGTTCGGCTTCTTCGAGGTAATGGGTGGTCAGCACCACCGTCACGCCTGCGTCGTTCAATTCGCGGACATACGCCCACAATTGCTGGCGCAATTCGATGTCGACACCGGCTGTGGGTTCGTCGAGGACCAGCACCGGGGGCGCGTGGACCATCGCCTTGGCCACCATCAGCCGCCGCTTCATGCCCCCCGACAGCGTTCGCGCCCATGCATCGGCCTTGTCCTCCAGATGCACCTTGCGCAGTAATTCCATCGATCGGCGCGCTTTCTTCGGCACGCCGTACAACCCCGCTTGGATTTCCAGCGTTTCCAGCGGGGTGAAGAAGGGATCGAACAGGATTTCCTGATTGACGATGCCGATCGACGCCTTCGCGTTGCGCGGGTGCCGATCGATATCGAAGCCCCAGATCGACGCACGGCCGCTCGTCTTGTTGACCAGTCCGGCCAAGATGTTGATGAGCGTCGACTTGCCGGCACCATTGGGCCCGAGCAGCCCGAAAATCTGGCCGCGCGGCACATCGAAGGTGACCTCGTCGAGCGCGCGCTTGCCGCCCTGATAGGTTTTCGACACGGAATCGATCGCGATGGCGGCTTCGGTCATGGTCGCAGGCGATAGGCGTCCGGGCGCGTCGCCACAATCCTCCACTCCCTCCCTTTGCGCCATGTATCGCCAGCCGCCGCGAAGGATTGTCTGTGTGGTCCGCCCTTGCTATCGCGCCGTCATGCAGCCGCCGCCCGAAACCACCCGTGTCACGCACCGCCGCGTCGCTTGCGACGGCGCCACCGACATTCCCGGCGGCGCCGCGCTGGGCCATCCGCGGGTATGGTTGCAGATGGCCGACGCGGGCTATGTCGATTGCGGCTATTGCGATCGACGCTTCGTCCTGATCGGCGGGCCGGCCGATGGCGCGGAGCAGAGCGGATTGCGCGACCACGGGGATGGCGCGGGGCGGTAAGCCGCTTATATCGGTGCCATGACTCTCCACACCGATCCGCGCGCGTTTCTGTACCGCGACACCCTGGACCCCGATACCGCCAAGGCGCTGACCGCGTCGGCATTGGCGAAGGCGGACGACGGCGAATTGTATCTGCAATATCGGCGGGCCGAGGCCTTCGGTTTCGACGACGGGCGGCTGAAGACCGCGAGCTACGACACCAACGCGGGCTTCGGCTTGCGTGCGGTATCGGGCGAGACGACTGCCTTTGCCCATGCCAACGAAGTGTCGGCGGACGCCATTCGGCGCGCAGCCGAGACGATGGCGCTGATCGATCCCAGCGCTGCGGCGAAAGCCCCGCCGCCGCAGGGCAACAACCACCATTTGTATACCGATACCGATCCGCTCGATCTGGTGCCCTTCGCCGACAAGGTAAACCTGTGCCAGACGATCGATGCCGCGGCGCGGGCACGCGATCCGCGCGTGGCGCAGGTCTCCGTCGGGCTGTCGGGGACGTGGAGCGTCGTGGAGATCGTCCGGGCCGATGGCTTCGTCGCGACGGACGTGCGGCCGCTGGTGCGCCTCAATATCCAGATCGTCGTCGAACAGGCCGGGCGGCGCGAAACGGGCACGTTCGGGATCGGTGGCCGCTATCTGTACGAACGGCTGATGGACGAAAGCGTCTGGAACCGCGGGATCGACGAGGCGCTGGCGCAGGCGCTGGTCAATCTCGATTCGGTCGCCGCGCCGGCGGGCGAGATGACGGTGCTGCTCGCGCCCGGCTGGCCCGGCGTGCTGCTTCACGAAGCGATCGGCCACGGGCTGGAAGGCGATTTCAATCGCAAGGGCACCAGCGCCTTTTCCGGGCGGATCGGTGAGCGCGTGGCGGCGCCTGGCGTGACGGTGGTGGACGACGGTTCGATCCAGGATCGGCGCGGGTCGCTGTCGATCGACGATGAAGGCACGCCGACGTCGGAGACGGTGCTGATCGAGGACGGCATCCTGAAAGGGTATATGCAGGATCGGCTGAACGCGCGGCTCATGGGCGTCGCGCCGACCGGCAACGGGCGGCGAGAGAGCTTTGCGCATGCGCCGATGCCGCGGATGACCAACACCTTCATGAAGGCCGGGCGTGACGATCCCGCCGAATTGCTGTCGCGCGTCAAGAAAGGCATCTTCGCCAAGAGCTTCGGCGGCGGGCAGGTCGACATCGTGTCGGGCAAGTTCGTGTTCAGCTGCACCGAGGCCTACCGGATCGAGGACGGCAGACTGGGCGCACCGATCAAGGGCGCGACGCTGATCGGCGACGGGCCGACCGTGCTGACCAAGGTCATCGGCATCGGCAACGACTTCGCGCTGGACGAAGGCATCGGCGTGTGCGGCAAGGGCGGTCAGTCCGTCCCCGCCGGCGTCGGCCAGCCGACCCTGCTTGTCGAAGGGCTGACGGTGGGCGGGACGGCAGTGTAAGAGCCTGTTTGGAAACGCGCTGTGGCGCGTTTCGCGGTGCCAGCCCGCTCCCCCTCCCGGCCACCCATCAGGATACTTTGTGGGTGGCCGGGAGGGGGAGCGGGCTGGCACCGCCTGCGAAACTCGCGCTCTCGCGAGTTTTCAAACGGACTCTGAGCCCCGCGGCGGGTTAGCTCCCGCCGCCCAGCTTCGCCTTCAGTCCCGCAAGCGCACCGAACGGCCCGACGGCTGCTTCGTCCTCGCTGACGACACCGGCGGCGCGCAGCACGTCCTGGGCACGCGGGCTGCGCGGGAAGGGATCGAGGGCCAGCGCCATCGTCTCGGCAGCGGCTTCGCCCAGATCGATCGTCCCGCCTTCGATCGGCAAGGTGTCGAGCGCGTCGTCGGACAATTCCACTTCGTCGTCGCCGGCGACCAGATCGTCCACGAAGCGCAAGGCGACGGCTTCGTCCACCTGGGCCGGCAACGGATCGCCGGTAACGGAGCACGCCTGCGTCACCGTGGCGGCCACCGTGCCGGTTGCCAGGATCGCCGCGCCGTCCTTGCGCACGGCGAAGCGACCGCGCAGCGCATCGACCGCGAGCAGGCCGAAGCGCCCGGCGAGGCGGCGGCATTCCTCCGCGTCCGCGGCGATCTCGACGATGCGCTCACCTTCGCCGATGGTGTCGATACGCACCGGCCGTGCGAATTCGGGCGTCATGGCACGATCCCCTCGATGATCGCCGATGGCGGCGTGGCGGCGAGTGCCGCGTGCAGCGCGAGCAGGGCGTCACGGCTGTGCGCCAGCGCGGCGGGCGCGGGCGCTTCGCCGCGGTACAGGTTGCGGACCAGCGCGTCGTCCAGGCTACCCACGGCAAGGCCGTCGCGATAGGCACCCAGACGGCCGCCCAGCATCGCCATCATCTGGCCGATATGCTTGCCGACGACGATGTCGCCGATCCCCATCTGGCGCAATTGCCCGTCCATATCGTCGACGAAACGCTCGGCGAGCTGCGCGGACGGTGCCGCCCCTTCGGGCACCCCTTCCAGCCGCATCAGCACGAAGGCGAGGACGGCGGCGATCATGTCGAACCGGCCGTCGACGGTGTCGGGCACGCCGCCGTCCAGATACCAATGCGGCTGGCGCGCGCGCTCCACCACCGCATTGTACAGCGGCAGCATCGCTTCTTCGCGCGTCGATCCGAATATGTTCGCCAGCCAGCCCAAGGTCCGCATGCTCCCGTTGCGGCGGCCGGTGCCGCCTTCGTGCCGGCTTGTCTGCGCCGGCGTCCTCGCATATCGAGCGCCGAGGCCATTGATGCAATCCGCGAGGATGTGCGGGGCACGCCGTCCAGCCCGTTTTTCCCCGTGGACAGCCTGGAGAGTGTAATGCGCGTATCCCCC
>DASTLZ010000049.1:0-3619 GCA_035714425.1 Sphingomonas sp. | reverse complement strand
GAAGTCGAGACGATGGCACCCGATCATCACGACCGCGTCCTCGCGATCACCAGCCACCTGCCGCACCTGATCGCCTATACCATCGTCGGCACCGCCAGCGACCTGGAAGAAGTGACGCAGGGCGAAGTCATCAAATACAGTGCCGGCGGGTTTCGCGATTTCACCCGCATCGCGGCATCGGACCCGACGATGTGGCGCGACGTGTTCCTGACGAACCGCGAAGCCGTGCTGGAAATGCTCCAGCGCTTTTCCGAAGACCTCAGCCAGCTTCAGCGGGCGATCCGCTGGGGCAAGGGCGACGAATTGTTCGATCTGTTCACCCGCACCCGCGCCGTCCGCCGATCGATCGTCGAACAGGGTCAGGACGACGCGCGCGAGGATTTCGGGCGGACCCACGAATGAGGTCCAGCTGATGCAGGGTGCCAACCCCAAACCGACGCTGAAGGCGATGCTGGGCGCGACGGGGATCGTCTTCGGTGATATCGGCACCAGCCCGCTCTATGCCTTTCGCGAAAGTTTCGTCGGCCACCACAAATTGCCGCTCGACGCCTTCCACGTGCTGGGCGTGCTGTCGATGCTGGTCTGGGCGCTGATCCTGGTCGTCACCGTCAAATATGTCGCGGTCACGATGCGCGCCGACAATCGCGGCGAAGGCGGCAGCTTCGCTCTTCTGGCGTTGATTCAGCGCGTCGCGCCGCGTTCGCCCGCGGTCCCCTGGATCGCATTCGCCGCGCTGATCGCGACCGCGCTATTCTACGGCGACGCCGTCATCACCCCGGCGATCTCGATCCTGTCGGCGGTGGAGGGGCTGACGCTGCTGAACGCCGGCTTCGCCCAGTGGGTGGTGCCGGTGACGTTGGCGATCATCGTCGCGCTGTTCGCCATCCAGCGCTTCGGCACCGATCTGGTGGGCACGCTGTTCGGGCCGGTGATGCTGGTGTGGTTCGTCACCATCGGCGGGCTCGGGCTGGCGCAGGTGCTGGCCGATCCCGCCGTGGTCGCCGCGATCGATCCGCGCTATGCCGCGCGTTTCGTGCTGGCCGATCCGCTACGCGCGTTCTTTACGTTGGGCACCGTCGTGCTGGCGGTCACCGGCGCAGAGGCCTTGTACGCCGACATGGGCCATTTCGGGCGCAGCGCCATCGCGCGCGCGTGGCTGTGGCTCGCGCTGCCCGCCTTGCTGCTCTGTTATGCCGGCCAGTCCGCGCTGGTGCTGGGCGACCCCGCGGCGATCCGCTCGCCATTCTACCTGATGGCGCCGGCGTCGATGCTGGTGCCGCTGCTGATCCTCGCCGCGCTGGCCACCGTCATCGCCAGCCAGGCGATCATCAGCGGCGCGTTTTCGGTGACGCAGGCCGCGGTGCAGCTGGGCTATCTGCCCCGCGTCACGATCCTCCACACCTCCAGCGAAGCGCGCGGGCAGGTCTATGCGCCGGGCGTCAACACCATCCTGCTGATCTCGGTCGTCGCATTGGTGCTGGGCTTTCGCAGTTCCAGTGCGCTGGCCGCCGCCTTCGGCCTCGCGGTTACTGCGACGATGGTGCTGACGACGCTGATGATCGGCTTCGTCGTGTTCCGCATCTGGCGCTGGAATCCGCTCTGGGCCGCGCCGGTCTATGCGCTGCTGCTGGCACTCGATCTCAGCCTGTTCGCGGCATCGGCGACGAAGATCATGGACGGCGGCTGGTTGCCGATCTCGATCGCGCTGGTGCTGATTACCGTATTCGACACCTGGCGCCGCGGTCGCGCCTTGCTGGCCGCTCGGCTGGCGGCGGAAGGGATGCCGGTCGACGTCTTCCTGAAATCGACCGCGAAGGTGCGGCGCGTGCCCGCCACCGCCATCTACCTGACGCGCAGCCGCACCGGCGTGCCCCCCGCCTTGCTCCACAATCTGAAATACAACCTGGTGCTGCACGAGCGCGTCTATCTGGTGACGATGGAGACCGCCATGACGCCGCGCGTCGCCTTGCCGGCGCGCCTGACCAGCGAGGATATCGGCCCCGGCATTACCCGCATCACCGTGCGCCACGGCTTTGCGGAGACGCCCGACGTGCCCGAAGCCATCGCGCCGATCGTGACGAAGGACCCGTGCTACAGCGCCGTCGCCACCGGCTACTTCATCAGCCGCCAGACGCTGATCCCTTCAAACCGTCCCGGCATGGCGATGTGGCGCGACCGGCTGTTCGCGGCGATGGTCCGTAACGCCGAAACGCCGATGACCTTCTTCAACCTGCCGGTGAACCGCGTCGTCGAACTGGGCACGCAGGTGGAGATCTAGTGTAGCCCCGCTCCAGCGCGTTGATCCCCGCGTGGACGCGCGCTTCGATCGCGTCGCGGGGCAGGCCGGGGGGGATCGTCTCGCCGTATCGGATCGTCACCACCCCGGCGTGGAGCGCACCGCGCTTGGGCAGCAGCAGCCCGCTGTCCAGCGCGATCGGCACGGTCGGCAGCGCCAGCATGCGGTACAGGCCGGCGAAACCCGGCTTCAACGGCGGCCGTTTGCCCGGCGGCACGCGCGTGCCCTCGGGGAAGATCAGGATCGATCGCCCCGCCGCCGCCGCGGCCTTTGCCTCGCGCATCATCAGGCGCAGCGCACCCGCCGATCCGTCCCGGTCGACGACCAGCGCGCCATAGCGCTTGGCCGCCCAGCCCCAGGCCGGGATGCGCGTCAGTTCCTGTTTCAGGGCCATCGCCGGCCCGTCGAGCAGCGATTGCAGCTCCAGAGTCTCGAACATCGCCTGATGCTTGGCGACGTACAGCGCCGGCCCCACCGGCCGCGTCCCCTCCACCCGCACCCGGATGCCCAGCAGGATGCGCGCGCACCAGCGGTGGAAGCCCGTCCAGATATACGCATGGCGGATCACCGCGCGCTGCCCGAACAGCGCGGAGATCGGCACGCTGACCACGATCGGCACCGATCCGCCGTAAAAGACGATGCGGAACAACACCGTGCGAACCCACGCGATCATGACCCTATCCCCACCCACAAGGCCACGCGGCGCAGCACGAGCTTGTTATATTCGTTGACGAGCGTCGCCAGCCGCGGCGTACCCGCGACGCCGTCGCCCAGCACGACGATGCCCGGCCCCAGCGCGGCGCGCAATTCCATCTGCGCGCGGGCCAGATGCCAGTCCGACGTCACCAGCCGGACACTGCGATAGCGGTGGGCGCGCACCCAGTTCGCGGTCTCCTCGGCATTCGATCGCGTGTCGACCGCTTCGGCGCCCAGGTCGACGCAACAAGCGAACAGCGCCGGCGACACGCGGTACGCGCGCGCCAGATCGCCCGGCCGCACCCCGGCGCCGACGCCGGTCACCAGCATCCGCTTCGCCTGACGCGCGCCCAGCAACGCCAGTCCACGGTCGATCCGCCCCGCCGCGCCTGTCGGCACGACGATCCCGTCGGTCGTATTGGGCGCCAGCGGCCGCGGCAGCGCCAGCATGAACACGGCAAAGCCCAGCGCCCAAAGGATCGCCAGCACCGATGCGAAGCGGATCATCAGAGCCGCCGACGCAGCGCGACGCGCACAGACGTTCGCGCGGCTGCCATGCCCAGGATGACGAACCCCAGCGGAAACAGCGCGACGACCGCCCAGTCGATCGGCGCCAGCGCCACATTG
>DASTLZ010000048.1:0-8744 GCA_035714425.1 Sphingomonas sp. | reverse complement strand
GACCGTCGATCTCCGCGGCTGGCGACAGGATCAGCCGATGGCGAAGCAGTGCGGGCGCCAGCATCTTCACATCGTCCGGGATCACGAAATCGCGCCCGTCCAGTGCGGCACGGGCCCGCGCCGCGCCGGCCAGCATCGCGCCGGCGCGTGGGCTCGCCCCGCTTTCCAGATCGGCGACATCGCGGGTCGCCCGGATCAGCGTCGTGATGTAGTCGATCACTTCGTCGACCAGCCGCACCGCCGTCACCGTCGCCACCGCCCGGTCCAGATCGCTCGCGCCGCAGCGTGCCTCTACACCCCAATCCTCGGAGACCATCGTCGATTGGCGAGCGCCGTGCGACGCGATAATGCGGCGTTCTTCGTCGGCGGACGGATAATCGACGACGTGTTTGAACAAGAAGCGGTCGAGCTGCGCTTCGGGTAGCGGATAGACGCCTTGCTGCTCGATCGGATTTTGCGTCGCTACTACCATGAACCGGTCGCCCAGCGGCAGGCTCTGGCCGTCGATGGTGACGGTGCGCTCCTGCATCGCTTCCAGCAGCGCGGCCTGCGTCTTGGGCGGCGTGCGATTGATCTCGTCGGCCAGCAACAGATCGGTGAAGATCGGGCCGCGGATCAGGGTGAAGGTCGACGTCTGGAAATTGAACACGTTGGCGCCGACGATATCGCCCGGCATCAGATCGGGGGTGAACTGGATGCGCCGAAACGCCAGCCCGACGACCCGCGCGAAACTGTGCGCGACCAAAGTCTTGGCGGTGCCCGGCGGGCCTTCCAGCAGAATGTGGCCACCAGCGAACAACGCGGTCAGCATCATGTCGACGGTCGCGTCCTGACCGACGACCGCCTTGCCGATCTCTCCCCGGATCGTCTCGCCCAGCGCCCGCACGTCCTCTACCGTCACCTGTTGGTCTCCCTTGTCCATGCATGCAGCGCGCGCGCCGCGAGTGTCAGCGCCTGGCGATCGCGAGCCTGTTCGGCTGCTGCAGCCAGATCGGTGAACGAAGCGCCACCACGCAGCCGATCCAGGTACGCGTCAAGCGGCGCATCGCGCAGCCGCGCGGGCGCCCCGAAGGCGGTCGCCGCACGCTCGCGAATGGCCTGCGCGTAGCGGCCGCCCAACGTCGCCTCGCGCCCCGCACGGCGGACCAGGACCGCAGTATTGTCGACCAGCGCGGTCTTGCCGAAGGCGATGGCCCGCGGGCGCAAACGCGGCGGGCCGAAGCGCGCGAGCGCCTGGATGCCGACCAACAGCAACGTCGCGCCGATCGCCAGCGTCATCGCCAGAAACGGCGGCGTGAACGCCAGTTTCAGCGGGCTGGGCGAATCGCCCAACCCGTTCAGGGTCACGTCGAAATACACGCCCTGCGCCCCGTTCGGCTGAAGATAATCCAGCGTCTCCAGCGCGGCGCGCGCACCGGCCGCCGTCGCCAGCCCACGGTTGTCGAGCAGGTCGGGGTCGGACATCACATAAACCGGCCGATCGCCCAATTGCGCCAGCACGGCACGCCCCGCGTCGTCGGTCACCAGCGGGCGAAGGTCGCTACCGGCAAAGCTCTGCAACGGTCGCGGCGCCGGAAAGCGCATGCCATATTCGTCGGCCACGTGCGCGATCAGCGGTCGTCCGCCGCTGGGGCGGATCGTGACGTTCAGCCGATCGGCCGGTGCCAGCACGGCTTCGGCGTTGTCGAGACCAGCCAGGCCGACGCGGTTGACCCAGCCGGGATGGTCGCGGTCGCCGACGGTGAGCCATTTGGGAAAGATGACAAGGGTGGGCTTGCTCGCGCGCAGGCTCAGCACCGTGGTCATATCGGTCTGGCCGCTCGGCGGCGTCACCACGAGCAGATCGTCGGTGTCCAGCATGCGGTCGTCGCGCACGATGACCGTGTTGCGCCCGGTCGCCCGCGCCAATTCCACCAGCCCCGCGTAGCCCGTCGCCGACGTCGACAGCGCATGCCCCCCGCCGTCACGGCCGGATCGCATGTCCGGAGCATAGGCCCCGAACACCATCATGCCCACAAAGCCCAGCACCCCGATAACGAGCATCAGCGCGACCGTGCGGGGGCGAAACGCAGTGTCGGCGCGGTGCGACCCGATCGTCAAATCGCTCACGCCCCGCCCGCCCCCGCCTGCGTTGCGCCGGCCTTCCACGCGCCCGCCGCAGCGAAATCGGCGTAAGCGGCACGCGCATCGGCCCAGCCGCCGGCATCGACCGGCCGGCCACCGAACACGCTCGCTTCGACCGCGCCTGCGATCCGCGCGAACATGGCACGCGCGGTCCGGGGTATCGCGGCGCTGCTCGCAAGTTCGCGACTGGTCAGCGCGGGGCGCACGGCCGCCGGGCGGCGTCGCTGGATATCCTCCACCGACCGGAACAACAGCAAATGAATCGCCTCCGCAAAGCGTCCTTCGGTGGCGAGCGCATCCGCTTCGCGCAACCAGGCGCGCACCGGCGCCTCGTCGGGTATCCAGGCGGCCTCGGGATCGTCGGCCGCTGACTCTGCGGCAGCTCGCTTGCCCCGGCGCGGCAGACGCCATTCGCCGTGCCGCACCCGCTCCACGATCATCCACAGCAATGCAATGGCCGCCAGCGTAATGACCGCCCAAAGGAAAATCCGCGCATAGGGCGCATCCGGCATGAAACTGCCGATCCACGCCAAGAACCGGCCGACGGGGCTGAAGACATCGTGCAGCCAACGCCCCAGCGCCCGCAGCCACTCGGGCGGGGGGGCGCGCGGCTTTGGCGGCAACAGCACGAACTGGATGGACGGATCCTCGCGCAGCGAGCGATATGCCGCGGAAAAGCGGTCGGCTTCTGCCGCCGCATGCTGCACGTTCGCCCCGCTCACCCCGATCCCCGCACAGCTTCTGCCGATCAGCTTATCGCAACGGGCGCGGCAGGCAATGGCCGATCGCCGCTGGACAGCGATGCACGGTTTTGCGAGCGTGCCCGTTCATCGGCGTGGTCACCGCGCTGATGTCAGACGCCGCGCCAGTAATCCAGCCGATGGTCGTACCGGCGCTGACCAGCACGATCACGACCGCATTCTGGGGCACCGGCCAGGCATCGCTGTATGTCGAGTTGCGCGATCTGAAGGACGGGCCCGCGGCACAAAAGCTGGCCGACATCTTCGCCTGACCAGGCGCGCGGGTGGCCGCGTCCGACAGGACGACCACCACCCGCCGGCCCCGGCGACTACCGAATGTCCAGCATCACAACCGACTTCGGCGGCAGCGTCACGGTAAGCGTGCCACCAGCCAGCGTCGCGCCGGTAAACGCGGCCGGTCGTACCGTGTCGGGCGCATCGAAGGTGTTGTGCGCGTCGATCGCTCCCGCGGTCAGCACACGGCCGGTCACGCTCGCGCCGGTCACACCGTCCAGCTTGACCGAGATGCTGGCCGGCCGGCTGGGATCGACGTTCGTCAGGCCCATGTGGACGACGCCGTCCGCGCCGCGCACTGCACTGGCGCTCACCGCCTTCATCACCCATTGCTTGCGGCTATACCACCGTGACTCCACGTCGACTGGCAGGACGATGCCGTCCTGATAATCCTTGTACATGTCGAACACCCAATAAGTCGGGGTCCGCACCATTCGTGCGCCGTCGGTCAGCATCATCGCCTGCAGAACGTTGACCATCTGCGCGATATTGGCGCCGCGAAGGCGATCCGTGTGCCGCGCGAAGATGTCGAAGTTCAGGCTAGTCACCAGCGCGTCGCGCAGGCTGTTCTGCTGATACAGGAAACCGGGGTGGCTGCCGGGTTCCTGATCGTACCAGGTGCCCCATTCGTCGACGAGCAGCGCCACACGCTTTTCACGGTCGTATTTGTCCATCACCTGCGCGTGCTTGGTGATGATCTCGTCCATGCGCAGCGTCTTGGACAAGGTGCGTGCCCAGGCATCTTCATCGAAGCCGGTCGCGGCCCCCTTGCTCCGCCACGTGTCCGGAATCGTGTAATAATGCACGCCGATACCGTCGAACTGGCCCCCTGCATCGCGCATCATCACCTCGGTCCAGTTCACGTCGGCCTCGTTGGCGCCACTGGCGATCTTCATCACCTTTTCGCCTTCGGGCATCTTGACGAAGGTGCCGTAACGCCGCGTCAGATCGGCGGCATATTCCGGGCGCATGTTGCCGCCGCAGCCCCACAATTCGTTGCCGAGGCCGAACATCGGCAGTTTCCACGGTTGCTTGCGCCCGTTGGCGGCGCGTTCCTTGGCCAGGCTCGATCCGCTCGGCGACGTCATATATTCCACCCATTCGGCCATTTCCGACGGGGTGCCGTTGCCCACGTTGCCGGAGACATAGGGCTCGGCACCGACCAGTTCGGAGAAGTTCATGAATTCATGCGTGCCGACCGCATTGTCCTCGGTCACGCCGCCCCAATGGGTGTTGATCTTGACCTTGCGCTGCGCCTTCGGGCCAATGCCCTCGCGCCAATGATATTCGTCGGCAAAACAGCCGCCCGGCCAGCGGATGACGGGCACGCGGATGGCCTTCAGCGCGTCGAGCACGTCACGGCGATAGCCCTGGACGTTGGGGATGCGGCTGCCCGGGCCGACCCAGATGCCACCGTAGATGCCGGTGCCCAGATGCTCCGCGAACTGGCCGAACAGCCGTCGATCGAATTTCGGCGCCGGCCGGTCGCCGTGGACCGTAACGGCTTCGATCTCGCCCGAGGGCGGCGCGGTTTGCGCCAAGGCGGGGGACGCAAGAACGAGCGCCAAGGCGCACAGGGTCTTCATCATCATTCGATCTCCGTCGCGCGAGCCTGTCGCGCCTTTGCTGGTGTAGTGCCTTCGCCGACGAACGGCGTCAGGCGAAATGCGACGCGCGTGGGCGCCGCTGTGGTGCGGTATTGCGGCAGGGGCTTGCCGACTTCGTTCCATTCGGTGTCGCCGCCAACGCCCCATTGTGCGGCATCGACCAGCAGCGTGCCCTGCCCATGCGGCACGACATCGGTGGATTTCCAGGTGCCCGGCGCATGGCGATCGAGATCGGCATAGGGGAAGGCGAGCACGTTCATCATCAGCGACGCGGCGCCCTGGACGCGCACGCCGCGCCCCGCGCCGGACACTTCCATCCAGCGCACATCCACCTTGTTGCCGGTTTCCTGCGGGCGGATGTAATCGTGGTTCTGCTCCGCGATCGCGCCGCGCCACAGCCCGATCGGTGCCGACGTCTTGCGATCGACATAGCTTTCGTGCGGACCACGGCCATACCATTGCGCGGTCGTGACATCTGTAGGCAGGGAAAAGGCGAGGCCGACGCGGAAGGGCGGCGGCAGATCGGCCCGGATCGGCGTCAGCGCACCCGTTACCGCGACCGATCCGTCACCCGCCATCGTATAGGTCGTGGCGAACGATGCGCTGCCATCACCCAGCAGGAAATCGACCGATATCAACGCGCTGCCGTCCGGCAGACGTTGTTGGCGCACCCGTTGGACACGGCGCGTGTCGCTCATCGTCTTCCATATCGCGAACTGCTTGGCCGTGCCGATGCCGAGATCGTTGTCGGTCACCGCGCGCCAGAAATGCGGCGCGCCGCCGGACGCGAGATCCCGCCCGCCTTGCGCATAGCGTCGGATCAGGCCGGAGCGGCGGTCGACGACCAGGGCCGCGTTGCCCGCGGTCAGCGTCACCGCGTCGCTGCCGTGGCTTAGTGCGACCTTGCCGGAAGCCACGGGAATCGGGGGCGGAAGGGGCGTGCCGAGCGGGAATTGTTCCCAGCCGATCACCGCACCGCCAGGCACCAGCGGCACGGCGCCGTCGCGGGCACGAGCGCGGATCGTCACCAGATATTCCGACCCCGGCTTGCGCGCGTAACCGTCGATCGGAAGCGTCAGATTGCCCCAGTTTCGTGCAGCGACAATGGGTTGCGGCAACGTACCACGGTCGACGGGCACGCCGTCCTCGGCCAATTCCCAGTCGAACGCGAAGCCGGACAGGTCGCGGAAGTCGTGGAAATTGCCCACCGCCAGCCTGCCGGTCGCTGAGTCGAACCGCGCGAACCGGATCGGCGAATAGACCTTTTTCAGCTCGTAATAGGCCGGATTGGGGGTGCGATCGGATTGGAGCAGTCCGTCGCCAAATTCGATGTCACCGCCCGGATTGGGACCGTATTCGCCACCGTCACCCCAGTACCGCCGCCCATCCTTGGTGTAGCGATACATCGACTGATCGACCCAATCCCAAATGAAGCCGCCCTGCAGTTTTTCCGGGTGAGCGTAGATCGTTTCCCAATATTCCCGTAGGTTACCGCCCGAATTGCCCATCATGTGGGCATATTCGCACTGGATCAGCGGCTGCCGGAAATTCCAGTTGCGCGCATAATCCTCAAGCTTCGCAATGGGATCGTACATCGGCGCGTAGATGTCGGCATAATCGTTGGGCCGGTGATCGTGGACGCCGTTGACGGTGCCCCAGCCGAGGTAGCTGATGAGGCGAGACGGATCGCGGCGCTTGGCGGCGGCGGCGGCGGCGGCGAAATTGGGGCCGATGCCGGCTTCATTTCCCAGCGACCAGAACACGATAGACGGATGGTTCTTGTCGCGCTCGACCATATTGACGACGCGGCTGACGTGCGCGTCCTTCCAGGCGGGATCGAAACCCAATTGGTATTTGGCACGGTCTTCGGGATGGTCGTTGCCGATCCCCATATACGCGTGGCTTTCGATATCCGCTTCGTCCATCACGTACAGGCCGTAGCGGTCGGCCAAGTCGTAAATATATGGATCATTGGGATAATGTGAGGTCCGGATGGCGTTGACGTTGGCGCGTTTCATCAGCTGAACGTCGCGTTCCATCGATGCGTGCGAGATCACGTGGAAGGTTTCGGGATCGTGTTCGTGCCGGTTCACGCCGCGGATGGTGATCGGCCTGCCGTTCACGGTCACCAAGTTATTTTCGATCGAAATTTTACGAAAACCAACGGCGCGGACAGTGGATTGGGTGATATTTCCACGAACGTCGAGCAATTCGACGGCAATCTTGTACAAATTCGGCGTTTCTGACGACCAGGTTTTTACGTTCGCGACATCGGCGCGCAATGTCGCCTTGCGCGCGCCGGAACCGGCGGCGAGCGGAGCGGTTCGCGTCGCGACGACGCGGGTTCCGTCCATCAGCACGATCCGGGCGGTCCCGGCCGGACCGGCGGTCGCGCCGACATCGACGGCAAGCGCGCCGGTGGTGAAGGTGGCCTCGAGATCGGCGTGGACGAACACGTCGGCGAGCCGCGCGCGCGGCGTCGCCATCAGATACACCGAGCGTTCGATGCCCGAGACGCGCCAGAAATCCTGATCCTCCAGATAACTGCCGTCGGACCAGCGAAAGACCTGGATCGCGACGCTGTTGACGCCCGGCTTGACGAAGCGGGTGACGTCGAATTCGCTGGGGAGCTTGCTGTCCTCCGAATAGCCGACCTTTTCGCCGTTCACCCAGACGTAATAGGCAGAGCCTGCCCCGCCGATGTGCAGGATCACGTCGCCGCCGGCCCAGCTGGCAGGCAGGGTCACGTCGCGGCGGTACGACCCGACCGGGTTGGTCGCATGGGGGATCAGCGGGCGATTGGCGGGAAAGGGATAGGTGATGTTGTTGTAGCGCGGCTGATCGAAGCCTTGCGTCTGCCAGTCCGCCGGCACCCGGATGTCCTTCCACGCGGACACATCGTAGCCCGGACGCTCGAACCCCTGCGGCAGCACGTCGGCGTTTGGCGAGAAGGCGAATTTCCAGATGCCGTCGAGTGCGATGTAGCGCGCCGATGCGGTTTCGTCGCCGGCGAGCGCCTTTGCCCGGCTTTCGAACGGAAAGCCCGTCGCGCGGGCCGGCAGCTTGCCGCGGGCGAACACCGCCGGATTTTCCCAATCCGGACGTGTAGGATCGACCTGCACCGGCTGGACCCGTGGAGCCTCCGTCTGGGCCAACGCAGCGCTGACCGCCCCTAGTGCGGCGACGCCGAATGCCAATATCGAGCGCAAGCGATTCTCCCCGTCACACGCGCGATATTTCGCTGCGTCTTGTCGGACAATATCGCGCTCTTGCAATTGCGCAAGCGCCGTCGCCTATGACTTCGGTTCAGCGCAGTCGATACAATTCGGCAGCATGCGGCCGCACCATGCGCGACAGCCGGCCGCTGGCATTGCCGATCACCCGCCCGCTCCACAGATCGCGCACGGCGACCGTTCCTGTTTTGCCGAGGCGGCCAAGGTCGATGCCCACCTCGCGCGGCTTGGTGCCGGTGTTGAACAGCGCGAGATAGCGATCCTCGCTCCCTTGCGGCCGGGCCGACCAGATGCGGGTGCCGTCCTCGACGAAATGCGGCTCGTTGTCGGTGCTGGCCTGGTTGACGGCCAGCACGTCGCGGTTGGTGAGCAGCGCCAGCGTCGGCGCATCGAGGTGGCGCAGGTCTCCGCCCATGATGAGCGGCGAGCGCGCGATCGACCACAGCGTCATCAACGTGCGTTGTTCGTCGGGCGTGAATTTGGTGTCGCGCTTGCCCAGCGCGAGCCGGCCGAGCGGCAGCATGTCCGCATCGGGCCACGCGCCGGGGCGGCGCCAGGGGCTCCAATTCTCCAGCCGGACGAACTGCGCCTCCAGCATCGCCCATTCGTCCCAGAAATCGTCGCTGATCCGCCACATCTGCGCGTAGCGACGGACATGATCGGCACGGTGGACCGGCGTCTCACCGGGCGAGAGGCTGAGCATCATTCGCCGCCCACTGCGCTGGATCGCCAGGTGCGCAGCCTCG
>DASTLZ010000047.1:0-15196 GCA_035714425.1 Sphingomonas sp. | reverse complement strand
TCGGTACCTCGACCACCGTCGAAGGCGCCAAGGCCGACGAGTTCGGGCGGGTGATGACGCTGAGGGCCTCCACCATCGGCTCCACGGTTGCGCCGTACGACATCGTGCGCAAGATGCGCGCTTCGATCCTGGTGCTGGGGCCGCTGGTTGCGCGTGCGGGCGAGGCGACGGTGTCGCTGCCCGGCGGCTGCGCGATCGGCAATCGGCCGATCGATCTGCATCTAAAGGCGCTGGAAGCGATCGGCGCGACGATCGAACTGGCGGCCGGCTACGTCAAGGCGTCCGCCCCCGGCGGGCGGCTGGCCGGCGGACGTTATCGCTGTCCCGTGGTGTCGGTGGGCGCGACCGAGAATGTCGTGATGGCGGCGGCGACCGCAAAAGGCGCGTCGGTGATCGAGAATGCGGCGCGTGAGCCAGAGATCGTCGATTTGTGCCGCTGCCTGGTGGCGATGGGCGCGAAGATCGACGGCATCGGCACCGAAACGCTGGAGATCCAGGGCGTCGATCGCCTGCACGGCGCGACCTATGCGGTGATGCCCGACCGGATCGAGGCGGGCAGCTATGCCTGCGCCGCGGCGATCACCGGCGGCAGCCTGGACCTGATCGGCGTGTTCGAGGACGACATGCGCGCCACGCTGGACGCGCTGATCGAAGCGGGCGTGACCGTCACCCCACATGCGCAAGGCATCCGGATCGAGGCGTCCGGGCCGTTGGGCCCGCTGACGCTGTCGACCGCGCCGTTTCCCGGTTTCGCCACCGACATGCAGGCGCAATTCATGGCGATGCTGTGCAAGGCCGGCGGGGTCAGCGTGCTGACCGAGACGATCTTCGAAAACCGCTACATGCACGTCCCCGAACTCGCGCGGATGGGCGCCGATATCCAGGTCCACGGCCGGACCGCTGTGGTGAAGGGCGTCGACGCCCTGGTCGGCGCGCCGGTGATGGCGACCGATCTGCGCGCGTCGATGAGCCTGATCCTGGCCGGATTGGCGGCGGAAGGCGAAACGTCGGTCGCGCGCGTCTATCACCTCGATCGGGGATACGAACGGCTGGAAGAGAAATTGTCGGCGGTCGGCGCGGATATCGAACGGGTCAGCGACGGCTGATCGCGGTTTTTACCTTTCGTTAACCAAACCGCCTTTACCGTTCGTCAGGTCATCGCCCGATCGTAGCTCTTGGAGGTTCGTGTCGGGGCGGAGCCAATATTTTCGAAAGGCTGTTCCATGCCACGCGTGGTGTTCGCGCTCCTGTGCCTGGGGATGGCGGGATGTGCCGCCCGCACGCCCCCGCCGCGGCCGGCTGCGATCGTGGAAGTCGCGCCCGCGCCCGCCGGCTGGCGCGCGATGGCGACGGTGGCGGACCAGCAGCGGATCGATCAATTGCCGGCGTCCTGGTCCCGCGCGCTGGCTGGCGTGCCGAAACGCGCGCAGCCACGGTTGCAGGCCGAAGCCGAACTGGTCGATCCGGCCGCGGCGCGCGATCTGCCGGCGCCGCCGCCCGGCCCCTATCGCTGTCGCCTGGTGCGGTTCGGCGGCCGGGCGGCGATCGCGACCTTCGCCCCCGATTTCTGTTACGTCGATGGCGATTCGCAGCGGCTGTCCTTCACCAAGCAGACCGGATCGAACCTGCCGGGGGGCTGGCTGTATGCAGACGGCAACACCCGGCTGGTGTTCCTGGGCGCCCTGCCGCGTGCGGGCACCAGCGACGTGCCGCTGTATGGCAGCGATGCGCGGCAGGATGTGTCCGGCGTGCTGGAACGGGTGTCGGCGTTCCGCTGGCGCCTGGTGCTGACCCGTGCGGGGCGCGGCGCGATGCTCGACGTCTACGAACTGGTGCCGGTGACGCCCGAGGTTCCCGGCGCCACCCCCGCGGTGCCCGCGAAGGACCGCCAGACCGCGATGGCGGCGCGGGCGGGGTAAGCAAGGGCAGGGCGAGCGGGCCGGCACCGCTGCGCCACTTATTCCGGCCGCGCCACCGTGCGGCGGGTGTAGCGATAGAGGCCGGCGACCAAGGCGGCGAAGACGGCGGTGCCGGCGACCAGCGCATACGGCGCGAAGCCATCGCCGACCAGCGCGAGCGGCGTGTCGCTGTCGGAGGCGTAGACCAGCCCGGCGAACGCGACGCCCCACAGGCTTTCGCCGACGATCATCCCCGTCGCGGTCAGCACGCCCATGCGCACCGCCATTTCCGGATCGCGGGTGCGCGATGCCCAGCGATCGTAGGTCCAGCCGATCACCGCGCCGACGACGACCGGCAAGGTGACCGTCATCGGCAGATAGATGCCCAGCCCGACGCCCAGCGGCGGCATGCGCAACAGCTTCAGCCGGCCGAGCAGTTCGTCCGCCAGGATCACGGCGGAGCCGATGGCGACACCGATGCCGATCATCGCCCAGTTCAGATCGCCGCCCAGCACCCCCTTCGCCAGCGCGGAGATCAGCGCGGCTTGCGGGGCGGGCAGCGCGTTCGGCCCGGCGCCGGGTGCGCCGGCGAACCCCAGGGTGCTGTTGAGCAGGTCGAGGACGGGCGGGATCACCAGGCTGCCGAAGACGACGCCGATGACCAGCGCCACCTGTTGCTTCCACGGCGTCGCGCCGACCAATTGCCCGGTCTTCAGATCCTGAAGATTGTCGTTCGATATCGTCGCCACGCCAAAGACGATGCCGGTGACGATCAGGGCATAAGCGACCAGCGCCTGCGTCGTCGCGACCGGCTGATCCCGGCCGAACAGCGCGACCAGCAGCAGCGCGCTGCCCAGGATCGCCAGGATGCCGATGCCGGAAACCGGCGAATTGGACGCGCCGATCAGCCCGGCCATATAGCCGCACACGGCCGCGACCACGAGGCCTGCGACCAGGATGAAGACCAGCGCGCCGGCGATCAGTGGCAGCGCCGATCCCGCCAGCACCCCGCCGGCGAGCGCCGACCACAGCAGCACCGCGATCGGCACCAGCACGGCGAGCGCGCCGGCGCCGACGATCCCGAACGGCAGATCGCGCTCTTCCGCCGCGACCACCGCGCCGGCACGCGCCGCGCGCGATGCGGCGATGGAGCCGCGCACGCCGCTCAGCACCGGGCCGATGATCTTGAGCAACGTCCAGATCGCCGCTGCGCCGATGACGCCCGCACCCAGGAAGCGCACGTCCGTCTTGAACACGCCGCCGGCCCATGCCGCGACATCGCCACTGGCTGGCGCCATCGCGGTCAGGATCGGCAAAGCGATCCACCAGCCGATGACGACCCCCGCCAACATCGCCATGCCGACGGAGATGCCGACCAGATGCCCCGCGCCGATCAGCGCGAAGGACAGGCCGCCCGCGATCCCCGTCGCCCCCGCACCGGTGCGAAACCACAAGGCGGCCTCCGCCACCACCAGCTTGGTCTGCGCCAGGACGGCGAAGCCGGCGGAGACGAGCGCGTTGACGACGATGATGCGCAGGCCTGCCGTGCTTTCCGCTTCGCGTTCGCGGCTGCCCGCGCCGATCTTGAGCACTTCGGCTGCGGCGCGGCCTTCGGGATAGGGCAGGTCGGTATCGACGACGAGCGCACGGCGTAGGGGAACGGAGAACATCACCCCCAATATGCCGCCGGTCGCGGTGATCCCCGCGGTCAGCACATAGGGGAACCCCTGCCACCAGCCGATCATCACCAGCCCGGGCAGTACGAAGATGATCGCCGCCAGCGTCCCCGCGGCCGACGCCACCGTCTGGACGATGTTGTTCTCCAGGATCGTCGCGCCGGGCAGATAACGCAGGATCGCCATCGAGATGACAGCGGCCGGGATCGACGTGGCGAAGGTCAGCCCGACCTTCAGCCCCAGATAGACGTTGGCCGCGGTGAACAGCAACGTGATGATCCCGCCCAGCAGGATACCGCGCAGGGTGAGTTCGGCGATCGGGGTAGCGGGAGGCGCCCCGGGGGCCGCGCTGGTCTTGTCCGTCATGGCGCCGAGCGTAACGCGCGCTCGCCGGGCTGTCATGCGTCGTGTTTTACGGCCTCCGTCCTGGCCTGTTTCAGGGGCTGCTTCGCGGCTTTCTCCTTGCGCGCGCGCCGGCGCACCGGCGGCGCGAGCCAGCCCGCCAGGTCGATGCCGGTATGCTCGATCGCGTGCAGGATCACCATGCCGGCCGCGCGCGCGTCGCTCAGCGCATCGTGGTGGCGGTGGATCAGGCCCAGGTGGCGGGCCAGCGTGCCCAATTTGTGGTTCGCCAGATCGGGCCACGCCCGCCGCGCCACCGTGACGCTGTCCAGCCAGCGGGTTTCGATCGGCGGGCGATCGTGGAGCAGGCATGCCTTGGCCAGCGCGTGCCGATCGAAACTGGAATGCGCCACGGTCAGCCGCCCTGTCAGATGCCCGTCGATGACGGCGTGCAGCGTCGGGAAATCGGGTGCGCCTTCGCAATGATGCGCGGCGATGCCGTGGATCGCGGTGTTGAACGCGCTGAATTCGTCGCACGGATCGACCAGCGTCTCCCACGCGAAGACCTCCCGCCCCGCATGATAGGCGACGATGCCGATCTGGCAGATGCTGCTGGAGCGCGAGCACGCGGTCTCCACGTCGATTACGACGAAATCGGGGACGGCGAAATCGGGGCTGATCGGATCATCGGGCGGCGCCATGACGATGCTGTACCGATTGTGCGCGCGCGATGCGAGGCGGCTCGACAGCCGCGCACCCGCTCCGCTAGGCGAATTGCGGGTTACGACAGACGGGGACGAGACGAGATGGCGGAACCGTTGCGGGTGGCGTTGGCCGGACTGGGCACGGTGGGCGGCGGCGTGGTCAAGCTGCTCGACACCAATCGCGCGCTGATCGAGCGGCGCGCGGGGCGGGCGATCGAGATCGTCGCGGTGTCCGCGAGGGATCGCACCAAGGACCGCGGCGTCGATCTGTCGCGCTTCGCCTGGGTCGACGATACCGGCGCGCTGGCCCGCGCGGACGGCGTCGACGTGGTGGTCGAGATGGTCGGCGGATCGGACGGTCCCGCGCTGACGCTGGCGCGCGCCACGCTGGCCGCCGGGCGCGGCTTCGTGACGGCGAACAAGGCGATGCTGGCGCACCACGGCCTGGAACTGGCGCGCGCGGCGGAAGCGGCCGGCGCACCGCTGAAGTTCGAAGCGGCGGTCGCGGGCGGTATCCCGGTCATCAAGGGGCTGCGCGAAGGTGCCGCCGCCAACGCGCTGTCACGGGTGTACGGCATCCTGAACGGCACGTGCAATTTCATCCTGTCGAAGATGGAGGCCGAGGGCCGCGACTTCGCCGACGTGCTGGGGGAGGCGCAGGCGCTGGGCTATGCCGAGGCCGATCCCAGCTTCGACATCGACGGCGTCGATGCGGCGCACAAGCTGGCCATCCTGGCGGCGATCGCGTTCGGCACGCGGCCGGCCTTCGCCGAGGTCGCCACCCACGGCATCCGCCCGATCCTGGCCGCCGATATCGCGGAAGCCGCGTCGCTGGGCTTTCGCATCCGGCTGGTCGGCGTCGCCGAAGCGGGCGCGGCGGGGCTGTTCCAGCGCGTGCATCCGTGCCTGGTGCCGATCGACCACCCGCTGGCGCATGTCACGGGATCGACCAATGCGGTCGTCGCCGACGGCAATTTCGTCGGCCGGCTGCTGTTCCAGGGCGCCGGCGCCGGTGCCGGGCCGACCGCGAGCGCCGTCGTGGCCGACCTGATCGACATCGCCCGCGGCGACCGATCGCCGCCGTTCGCGATGCCCGCGGACGCATTGGCGCAAGCGAAACCCGCCGATAGCGGCGAGCGGCGCGGGCGCGCGTATCTGCGCTTCGCGGTGGAGGACCGGGTGGGCGTGCTGGCCGAGATCGCGGCGGCGATGCGCGACGCCGGCGTTTCGATCGAAAGCCTGATCCAGCGCGCACCCGCCGCCGACGGCCACGCCCTGGTCGCGATCGTCACGCACGAAGGGCCGGAACGCTGCGTCGCGCAGGCACTGGAACGGCTGCGCGGTTCGCAGAGCCTGGCCGGCGCACCGCTGCTGATGCATATCCTGGAATAGAGCCGGGCGGCCTCTATTCGGCGTCGGGGTTCGTGATCTTCTTGGCGGCCTTGAACACTTTCACCACGCCGCCGATCAGGTCGATGCCCGTGGTGCAACCCGTCAGGTCCGCCGCGCACGGCGGCCCGGACGGCCCTTGCGCCCCGTCGAGATATTTCACCACCTTGCGCGGGCCATCGGGAGGCCCGCGTTCCTCGGGCAGGGGCAGGCGCTCCTCAATAGTGTTGCGCGCGCATACCACGACTTCGCCTGGGTTTGAATCCGGGCAGGGCGGGCCGCCGGCCAATGCGGTCCGCGCATATGGATCCGCCAAGATCGACCAGCGCCGCTCCGGCGCGGCCTCAGTCGGCGGGTCGATCGGCACGCGGTCCTGCACCGCGATCAGCAGCAGCGCGGCGATCATGGCGCTAGCGTCCGCTGTGTCGTGGCACCGTCGAAACCGACGCCTACGGACGCGCCGACCATCCCGCCGCCGACCAGGAACGGGCTGAGCTCGCGAATCGGATTGGTCGGCGCCTGCAACCGCGCGCGCTCTGCCGCTACCGTTTCGTATCGTGGGTCGCCGGCATCGCGGACGACCAGGGGCACGCGAAAACGATCGGCATGGCGCCGTCCGCAGACGGTGATGTCGGTGCTGTCGGGATCGACGACGCAGCGCTGCTCCGCCGCGAGCCGTTGCCGCGCGACGGCTAGCGGATCGGGGGTAGCGAGGAGAAGAAGCAACGGGACCATCGGCGACTCCTCTTGCGGGTCAACGCAACGTCCGCCGGGATTGCCGCGAACGCAACGCCTGTGGCGCGCCCCCTCCACCCCTCGCCTTTGGCGAGCGGTCCCCCTCCCCCTGCGGGGGAGGAATGGTGTGCCGGGCCCCCGGCTATTGGCCGATGCCGGTGCTGAAAATCTTGCGCGGTTGCCGGGTGCACAATTTGGCGCCCACGACCTGGCACCGGCTGCCGTCGTCGCGGAACGCGCGGTCCTTCGACGTCATCGCGCTGTCGTCGCTGGCATCGACGCGGTACAGGTCGCTCGCCGGTCGCGGCGCACATTCGCGCCCGCCGCAGGTAATCGCGAGTCGCCCGGAAGCGGACGCGACCAGATCGCCGGTGCTGGTCGGGGGCAGCCCTTGCGACTGGAACGCGGCGAGCAGGAGCATCGGCAGCATCACGGTCCGTTCCTTCGAAGGCTATCCTGGGATAACCATCGCCGGCACCGCAAGTTGCTTGCCCGCGACGAATATTCAGCTTTCGATGGCGGCGACGTTCAGCCGGGGGATGTCGATCGCGGGGCAGCGGTCCATCACCACTTGCAACCCGGCCGCCTCGGCACGGGCGGCGGCGCGCTGATCGACGACCCCCAATTGCATCCACACCGCCTTCGCGCCGATCGCGATCGCCTGATCGACGACCTCGCCCACCGCATCGGATCGGCGGAAGATGTCGACGATGTCGATCGGATCGCCCAATTGCGCGAGGTCGCGGAAGACGAATTCGCCGTGGACATGCTCGCCGGTGATCTGCGGATTGACCGGGATCACGCGGTAGCCGTGGCGCTTCAGCGTTTCCATGACCCGGAACGACGGCCGGTCGGGCCGGTCGGACGCGCCGACCAGGGCGATCGTGCGAGCGCCCTCCAGCAAGGCTTTGATATCGGCGTCTTGCGTCAGTGGCATCGCGTCTCTCCCGTCGCGCCGCTCAACGTGCCGGCCGGCGCCGGGTTCAATGACGCGGGTTCAATGCGTCGCCAGCCATTGCCCGACGTGTTTCGCGATCGGAGTGAAGATCGTCTCGCCGTCGGTGGCTGCCGGCGGCGTGCCGGCGTCGGACGCGGTGCGGATCGCGATGGTCAGGGGAACGCGGCCCAGGAACGGGATGCCGCGCCGCGCCGCTTCCGCTTGGGCGCCGCCATTGCCGAACGGGTCCGACACTTCGCCGCAATGAGGGCAGGCATAACCGGCCATGTTCTCGACCAGCCCGATGATCGGCACGCCGGCCTTGTCGAACAGGTCGATGGCGCGTGCCGCGTCGATCAGCGCCAGATCCTGCGGCGTGGAGACGATGACGGCGCCGGCCGGGCGATGTTTCTGGATCATCGTCAGCTGCACGTCGCCGGTGCCCGGCGGCAGATCGAGGATCAGCGTATCCGTCGCGCCCCACGCGGCATCGACCAACTGGCCCAGCGCGCCCGCCGCCATCGGCCCGCGCCACGCCAGCGCGCGGCCGGGTTCGACCAATTGCCCCATCGACAGCAACGGCACGCCATAAGGGGTGGGGACCGGATCGAGCACCTTGTCCTGCGCAGTCGGGCGCGACCCTTCCACCTGCATCAGCCGCGGCTGCGACGGGCCATAGATATCGGCGTCGACCAGCCCGACGCGCCGCCCGCCCCGCGCCAGCGCGATGGCGATATTGGCCGCAAGCGTCGATTTGCCGACGCCGCCCTTGCCGCTGGCGATCGCGATCAGGCGGCGGGTGGTGCGTTCCGCGGTGGCGACCACGCGCACTTCCCCGACCCCCGCAAGCGGCGCGGCGGCGGCGCGGATCGCGGCTTCCATCGCTTCGCGTGCGGGCGCCGCCATGCCGGTCGCGTCGAGGACGACGCCGACGCGCGCGCCTTCGATCCGCACGGTCGCGCGGGGGCCGGCGATGGCGGCAATCGCGGCTTGTACCTGGTCTCGATCGATCATGCCGGGCAGATAGGCCCGATCGGGCCGCTTGCCACTGTTTTTCCGCCGACGCGCTTCCTATAACGGATGCCATGAAGATCCTGTCGGGCTGGTTCACCCGCCCCCCAATCCTTTCGTCCGAAACGCCCAGGGGCCCCTGGGGCGGCGGCGGCAACGGTAATAATGGCGGCAATAACGCCGGCGATGGCGGCGGCGGCGGCGGCGGCGGCCCGCGCAATCCGTGGGCGCAGCCGCCGGGCGGGCGCAAGGTGCCGCCGACGTCGTCGGCGCTCGACGAATTCCTGAAGCGCACGCGCGGTGGCGGCGGCGGCGGGCCGTCGTCGGGCGGGTTCGGCGGGTTGCCGCCGATCCCCAATCCGCGCGCTTTGTGGGGCATCGGTGTGGGGCTGATCGTGCTGCTGTGGCTGGCGATGACGTCGTTCCACCAGATCGGGCCGCAGGAACGCGGCGTCATCACCTATTTCGGCCGCTATGCCGGCACGCTGGCGCCGGGCATCCAGCTGACCCCGCCGGCGCCGATCGCGCGGGTGCAGAAATACGATGTCAGCCGCGTGCGGACCGAGAATTTTCCGCGCGGCGACGGCGTCAACCTGACGCTGACCGGGGACCAGAACATCGTCGACCTGACCTATTCGGTGCAGTGGAACATCGCCGATCCAAAGGATTATGCGTTCCAGATGGCACGGCCGGAGGAAACGGTGCGTGCTGCCGCGGAAAGCGCGATGCGCGCCGTCATCGCCACCACGTCGCTGGCCCAGGCATTGGGATCGGGGCGCAACACCATCGAAACCCGCGTGGCGGACCAGATGCAGGCCCTGCTCAACACTTACAATGCCGGGGTGCGTATCCAGGGCGTGTCGATCAACAGAGCGGCCGCGCCGCAGCAGATCGTCGAGGATTTCAACAGGGTGACGGTGGCGCAGCAGGAAGCGGTGGGCGAAGTCAATCGTGCACGGTCCTATGCCCAGCAAGTGATCGCACGCGCGCAGGGCGAGGCGGGGGCCTTCGACCGCGTCTATGCCCAATATAAACTCGCGCCCGAAGTGACGCGGCGACGGATGTATTACGAGACGATGGAACAGGTGCTGGCACGCAGCGACAAGACCGTGGTCGAGCAGGGCGGGGTCGTCCCCTATCTGCCGCTGACGCAGACGCGGCGCGTGCCGGATGCGGCACCGGCCGCGCCCGTCGCGACAATTGCCCCTGCGGCGGGAGGTGGCCAGTGAACGGCCTGACCTGGCGCAATCCGATCTTCGCGGCGATCGCCGCGCTGATCCTCGTCATCCTGCTCGCCGCGACCTTTGCGATCGTGCCGGAAACCAAGCAGGCGGTGGTCTATCGCCTGGAACAGCCGATCCGCGTCATCAACCGCTACCAGCCCGGCGAAGTGCTGGGCGCGACCGGTGCGGGCCTGATCGCGCGTATCCCGTTCATCGACCGGGTGACCTACGTCGACAAGCGGGTGCTCGACCTGGACCTGGAGAACACGCCGGTGCTGTCGACCGATCAGCAGCGGCTGAACGTCGATGCCTTCGCGCGCTTTCGCGTCGTCGATCCGCGCCGGATGCTGGCGACCGCGGGCAGCGAGGACGGCGTCGCCAACCAGCTGCGCCCGCTGTTCGGATCGGCGCTGCGCAACGAACTGGGCAAGGTGGGCTTGCAGATGCTGCTCAGCCCGGAGCGTAGCCAGGTGATGAGCGCGATTCAGACCGGGCTCAATCGCCGCGCCGGCCAATATGGCGTGCAGATCGTCAGCGTGCGGATCAAGAAGGCAGAATTGCCCGACGGCACGCCGCTGGACAGCGCGCTGCGCCGCATGCAGACCGCGCGCCAGCAGGAAGCGATCACGATCGCGGCCGAAGGGCAGCGGCGCGGGGCGATCATCCGCGCCGACGCCGATGCCGAAGCCGCGCGCGTCTATGCCGGCAGTTTCGGCAAGGACGCCGATTTCTACGACTTCTACCGCGCGATGCAGTCGTACAAATACACGTTCGGCCGCGGCAATGCGGACGGCGCGGGGACGACCAATTTCGTCCTGTCCCCCAACAACAGCTATCTTCGCGAATTCGAAGGCAGGGGGCGCTGACCCCTTGGGGCCGGCTTCGGGCGATCCCATATCGTGTCTTGAGTATTCAATCGGTGTTCAGGCTCGGTCCGCGATGACGCGGTCGTCCGGGACGACCAGTAGAGAGGAATTTCCCCCAGTGCGTTACGCATACGCCATTACCGGTGCGCTGCTGCTCGGCGGCGCGACTGCCAGCCTCGCGCTCCAGCCCGGCGGCGCGCCCCAGGCCGCGCAGAACGATCCCGCGCAGATGGCCAGCGTGGTGCCGCGCGTCGGCGCGCCCGCGTCGTTCGCCGATCTGGTCGCCAAGCTGCAGCCGGCGGTCGTCAACATCTCGACCAAGCAGACGATCGTCCAGCAGGCGCAGGCGAACCCGTTCCAGGGCACGCCGTTCGGCGACCTGTTCGGCCAGTTCGGCGGCGGCCAGCAGGGCGGGCCGCCGGTCAAGCGGCAGGGCGCGTCGCTGGGGTCGGGCTTCCTGATCTCCGCCGACGGTTACATCGTCACCAACAACCACGTCATCGCGCCGGGCGCGCGCGGCGCGTCGGTCGATTCGATTACCGTGACGCTGAACGATCGCAAGGAATATGTCGCGCGCGTCGTCGGTCGCGATCAGGCTTCGGATCTGGCGCTGCTCAAGATTGACGGTCGCGGCCTGCCGTTCGTGCGCTTCGGCGATTCGACGCGTGCGCGGGTCGGCGACTGGGTGGTCGCGATCGGCCAGCCGTTCGGGCTGAGCAGCACGGTGACCGCGGGCATCGTCTCCGCCGTCCACCGCGTCACCGGGGCGGGCGGCGCGAACGATCGCTTCATCCAGACCGATGCGGCGATCAACCAGGGCAATTCGGGCGGCCCGATGTTCAACCTGAACGGCGACGTGATCGGCGTGAACAGCCAGATCTATTCGCAGTCGGGCGGCAACATCGGCATCGGCTTCGCCATTCCCGCGGAGGACGCCAAGCCGATCATCGACACCCTGATGAAGGGCGTGGCGATCAAGCGCGGCTATCTGGGCGTCGGCATTCAGGCGGTGGACGACGACATCGCCGCCGCGCTGGGCCTGCCCAAGGACCGCGGTGAGCTGATCTCGCGCGTCGAGCCGGGTGAAGCCGCGGCGAAGGCCGGGCTGAGGCCGGGCGACGTCGTGGTCCGCGTCAACGGCACCGAAGTGACGCCGGATACCACGCTCAGCCGCCTGATCGCCGGCGTCGCGCCGGGTCAGTCCGCGCGCCTCGACGTGATCCGCGACGGCAGGCCGCAGACGATCAACGCCGTCGTCGGCACGCGCCCCAGCGAGGACCAGATGGCCGCGCTGACCGGTGCCGAGGGCGGCGACGACGGCCTGCCGGACGAGGATGGTTCGGCCACACCGACCGCCCCCGCCGCCAACCCGCTGGGTGTGCAGGTCGTGCCGCTGACGCCGCAGATCGCGCGCTCGATCGGCGTCGACACGACGGTGGCCGGGCTGGTCGTCGCCAGCGTCGATCCGTCGTCGGACGCAGGGCAGAAGATGAAGCGCGGCGACGTCATCACCGCGGTGAACTTCGGGCCCGTGCGCACCGCTGCCGATCTGAACGCCCGGGTCGCGGCAGCGCGCGCGCAAGGGCGCGAACAGGTGATCGTGTCCTTCACTCGCGGTCGTCAGAGCGGCGCCCTGCCGATCAAGATCCGCAAGTAACACCGACAACACCGAACGAAGGGTCGTCGTCCAGCGGGACGGCGGCCCTTTGTATTTGCGCGGGCCGGGGCATAGAGCGGCGGCGGTATCGGAGCGCGGGCATGGCGGACGGCATCTTCATCGGCAGCGGGGCTGGCGGCGCCGACCCGCAGATCCTGAACCTGAAACGCGCCAATCGCCACGGCCTGATCGCCGGTGCGACCGGCACCGGCAAGACAGTGACCCTGCAAGGCATCGTCGAGGGGTTCAGCGCGGCCGGGGTGCCGTGCTTCGTCGCCGACGTGAAGGGCGATCTGTCGGGCCTTGCGATGCCCGGATCGGCGATGGCCAGGACGCACGGCGCATTCGCAGCGCGTGCGGCGCAGATCGGCGCCACCGCCTGGGCGTATCGCGACACGCCGGTGCAATTCTGGGACATGTTCGGCGAACAGGGCCACCCGATCCGCACCACCGTCAGCGAGATGGGGCCGGTGCTGCTCGCCCGACTGATGGACCTGAACCCCGTGCAGGAAGGCGTGCTGTCGATCGCCTTCCACGTCGCCGACCGGGAAAACCTGCTGCTCCTCGACCTCGACGATCTGCAGGCGATGCTGGCGGATTGCGCCGGCCGCGCCGACGAACTGACCGCGACGTTCGGCAATGTCTCCAGACAATCGGTCGGCGCGATCCAGCGATCGTTGCTCCAGTTGCGCAGCCAGGGCGCCGAGCATTTCTTCGGCGAGCCCGCGCTCGACCTCGACGATTTCCTCGGGCGCGACGACAAGGGGCGTGGCATCGTCAATGTGCTCGCCGTCGACACATTGATGGCCGCGCCGAAGCTGTATTCGACGTTCCTGCTGTGGTTGCTGAGCGAATTGTTCGAGCATCTGCCGGAGGTGGGCGACCCCGACCAACCCACATTGTGCTTCTTCTTCGACGAAGCGCATCTGCTGTTCGACGATGCGCCCAAAGCGCTGCTCGACAAGATCGAACAGGTCGTGCGGCTGATCCGGTCGAAGGGCGTCGGCGTCTATTTCATCACCCAGAACCCGATCGACATCCCCGACCGCGTCGCCGGGCAGCTGGGCAATCGCATCCAGCACGCGCTGCGCGCCTTCACGCCGCGCGATCAAGCGGCAGTGCGCGCCGCGGCGGAGACGTTCCGCGCGAACCCCGGTGTCGACGTCGCCACCGCGATCACCGAATTGAAGGTGGGCGAGGCACTGGTTTCGCTGTTGCAGGCGGATGGATCGCCGTCGCCGGTGACGCGCGCCCTGATCGCGCCGCCGGGCAGCCGGGTCGGCCCGGTCACGCCCGAAGAACGCCGCACGATGATCGAGACGGATGCGATCGGCACGAAATACGACGTGCTCGTCGATCGCGAGTCCGCCGGGGAATTGCTCCACGCCCGGACCGTCGAGGCCAGCGCCGCCGCCGCCGAGGCCAAGGCGACGACCGCCGCCGAGAAAGCCGCCGCGGCCAAGGCGAAAGCGGATGCGGTCGCGGCACGCGACGCTGCCCGGCAACGGCGCGAGGCGGATCGGGCCAGCGCGCATTCGCCCTGGTCTAAGATGGCGACATCCGCCACGCGCGCGGCGTCATCCTCGATCGGGCGGCAAGTGGCGAACGAGATCGGCAAGCAGGTATTCGGATCGTCGCGCAAGCGCGGTGGTGCGGCCGGTGGCCTGATCGGCACTGTGGCGCGCAGCGTGCTGGGCAATCTGTTTCGCGGGCGATAGACTGGTTCCTGACGATCAGGAGCGATGCGATGACCCTCGATTTCGATACCGCGCCCGGCCGCGACACCGATTGGAGCGCGATCGGCGAAGCGGCGCTGGACGACGCCATCGCGCTGCGCCGCGCGATCCATGCCGATCCCGAAGTCGGGCTGCATTGCCTGCGCACGACCGACAAGGCGAAAGCAGCGCTGGCCGGGCTGCCGCTCGAAATCCACGACAGCGCGTCGACCAGCGGCTTCATCGCGATCCTGCGCGGCGGGCGCGGTGGCGCCAGCGCAGGCGACAACGGCCGCACCGTGTTGTTGCGCGGCGACATGGATGCCCTGCCCATGACGGAGGAGACGGGGCTGCCCTTTGCGTCGCGCAATCCAGGCATGATGCACGCGTGCGGCCACGATTCGCACACCGCGATGCTGGCCGGCGCTGCTCGGGCTTTGTGCGCGCGCGCGGACCATCTGCCCGGCACGATCGTGTTCATGTTCCAGCCGGGCGAGGAAGGGCACCACGGCGCGCGCTTCATGATCGAGGACGGCTTGCTGGCAAAGGCCGCCCCCGACGCCGCCTTCGCGCTCCACATCTCGCCCAACATGGAGGCCGGACTGGTCGTCAGCCGCGAGGGTGCCTTGCTGGCGTCGGCCGATACCATCTCGGCGACCGTCACCGGCCGCGGCGGCCATGCCGCCATGCCCCACGATTGCATCGATCCGATCCCCATCGCGTGCGAAATCGTCACCGCGCTCCAGACGTATCTGGCGCGGCGGATCGCGGTGAGCGATCCTGCGGTGCTGTCGATTACCAAATTGAATGCCGGCACCGCCCACAACGTCATTCCCGAAAGTGTCGAGCTGCTCGGCACGCTGCGCACCCTGTCGGAAGCGACGCGCACCGAAATGCACGCCGCCTTCCGGCGCATCGTGGAGGGGATCGCCGCGGTTCACGGTGCCACGGCGCAGGCGCGGATCGACACCGGTTATCCGGTCACCGTCTGCGATCCGCGCGGCACCGCCCTGATGAAGGCCTGCGCGCAAGCGATCGGCGGG
>DASTLZ010000046.1:0-3294 GCA_035714425.1 Sphingomonas sp. | reverse complement strand
GGGCGAAGCCGCGCGCGCGCTGGACACCTGGGCGCCGCTCGGCGCCGCGGACGACCCCCATTATCTGGCGCGCTTCGTCGTCGGCCTCACGCACCTGATCCACGATCGCTTCGCCGATGCCGTCGCCGCCCTGCAGGACGGCATCGCCGCCAACCAGGACAACCCGCCCCTCAGTCGCGACATGCAAATGGTGATCGACGCCTGCGCCGGCCAGGCAGCAACACCCGGCGTCGCCCCGGCGCCGCAGGACAGCGAGCGATCGGCGACATCCTTCCTCCTCGGCCAGACCGGCGGCCGCGGCCCCGTCCACTGATGGCGCGGATCACCGGCAGCGACCAGATCCTCCTCCTGCTGCGCGAGCGCCTGACCCGCGCCAACCGCAGCGGCCGACCGGCAAAGACCGCCCGAAACAGCGCCGCCCAGGCCCGCCCCCTCGATCGCCCCCTCGATCGCCTGCGCGGCGCCGCAGCCCTGGACGGCCTGAGCGACGACGACCGCCGCCGCGCCATCGTCCACGCCCTCCTGGTCGAGGATCTGGGCGACGCCGTCACCAACGACCCCCAATTCCGCGACATCCTCGACGACGTCCTGCGCATCATCACCACCACCCCCGGCGGCCCCACCCTGATCGACCAGGCCGCTGCGGCGCTGAAGGCGGGATGACGAGCGGGGGCGGGGCGCGGGGCGTGGGGCGTGGGGCGTGGGGCGTGGGGCGTGGGGCGTGGGGCGTGGGGCGTGGGGCGTGAGGGGCGGCGTTGCTGCCGTAATCGTTCCAGGTCGTGCTGGTCACCGTGTCGGCGCCCTGCCGCTGGCTGGTGGTGTCGCCCACCAGCAACCCACGCGTGCCGTAGCTGCTGGTGCGGTCGTACACCACCGCGCCAGCGAACCCCGGTCGATCTGGCGCGTCTGGCGACGCGCGAGCGCCGCCTACAAAGGCGCCGGCGCGGTAGCGCCTTCCGTTGGTCGAACGTCGTCGCTTGCATCCAATTGCCTGGACGATCAGGATCGGACTGCGCGTCGCGTAGCTCTGGCGACGATTATCCTGCCGATCTGGCCAGACCCGCCTCGATCGCCAGGATGATCTGTTCGGCTTTCAGCGTCGAAAAGCTGATGCCCTTCACGGAGAAGAACTCCGAGGCCATATGGACGGCATCGCGCAGCGAACTGCTGATAAATTCGGGCACGCCTTTTCCGCGCGCGACAGCCCGCGGCACGGCGATCTTGATGACTAGGCCCTTTCGCTTGCGCGAGAAGTGGCCGTATTCATAGCCATCGAAATCGGGCTGCGATACCGATCCCGGCACAATGAAGATCGGGTTGATCCACGCTTCCGTGCCGTCGCCGTAGTTTGGATCGCGCATGTGCATCGCTACTTCCCCCGCGAACATCAGCATGCGGTCGATAAGAGAATTTCTTAGCTCAGGTCCACCAAAGTCCTCGCCTAGAGCTATCATATCATTTACCTTTGCGGGTGTTTACGGCCCAGGGCTCGTTGTTCAGCGGCCCAGGATTGGAGATCACCATCTGCCGTTCCACATCTAGCATGTCTGCCCGTGAACCAGAGGTGATGCGGAATATACGCTTATCGGCCATGAATGATTTCGAGTAGCGAGTGTCAGGATTGACCGATATGCCATACTTGAGAAACTCGCCGCCGCGCGTTTGCAACTCATATAAATACGTCGTCCTCCCCGACAGTCGGGAGTTGGCATGCACACCATTCTCGCCATTGATGACAGTCATGTCGAGCTGATTGCCCAGATATGGCTTGCCGACGCCGCGCATCCCGCCCGCCACAAGCAGCAGGCCATCGGCGCCGGCACCGATCTGCCCCTGCGCCATGATGGTCGAGAAGTTTGCGCCTCGCGACTCGGCAAGCGTTACCGCGACCGACTCGATGAAACCGCCCGTCTTTGCAGCTTGGATCATTTCTCGTTGTTTGAACGTCAGGCCGGAGAACGGGCGAGGTGAGCCAATGACCTGCGTTCCTGCCTGTCTTGCTGCACCACGCGATAGGAAATCGCGGCCAGCGAAGCTGAAGCTCCGATCAGCACGCCAGTCGGACGAACCGCCTGTTAACGCCGGCACGGCCGCGCCTACCCAGGAAAACGCCCCGAAGTCATACCCGCCGCCGCCATAGGGGGCCGGTCGATATCGCTCCTTGGCCATGATGACCAACTCGCCGTTGCCGTCGAAGCCCGACACCGCATTGCCGCTGGCGACGTGTTCGTAGGCAAGCAGATCGGCTCCGGCGCTCAAGTTCCTCCCGCCTGCCGAGCCCGTGGCCGAATTGCCGTTCGCCCCCGTGGATGCAGCGTCGCGCTGCCACATCGCTTCTACGTCCGATCCGCCGCCGCCCGCACCGCCACTGCCCCCCGCCGCTCGCCCCATCCCGGCCATTCGGCTCGCCAGCATGTTGCCGATCGTCGCGCCGATTACGCTGGGCAGTGCTGCCAGCACGTTGTCGCCGAAGCTGGTGCCGTCGATCAGGCTGCGCGCGCCAGCACCCGCCAGTACGGAAGCCATGCTCGATCCCAGCTGGTTGGCGAAGGTCGCCGCGCTCGCCTCCGCCGTTGCCGTCCCGGCTTGCGCCGCCCCGGGCAGGCGCGCGCCCGCCCAGCTGCTCACGCCCGCGGTCGCGCCCGCCACCGCCACCCCCGTCCAGTCGAACCGGCTCTGCAACCCGGTCGCCAGCGCCACCCCTTGCGTCGCCACGTTGCTCAGCACGCCACGTGCCACGCTCGCCGCGACGCCACTGCCGGACAAGGCGCTGATCTGCGACAGGCCCATCGATATCCCCGCCGTCACGCCAGCGGTAAGCCCAGCGATCGCCACGCTCTTGAACGAGAACTTGTCCTGGATGCCCGTCGCCAGCCCCACACCCTGGCTGACCGCATTGCCCAGCATCGCCGCCGGCACCACCCCGATCGTGCCCGCCGTCGCCACCGTCACCGCAACCGCGACGACCACCAGCAGGATCTTGCCGAAGGTGCCGCACTTGTTCTTCTTGCCCTTGGCCTTGGCGGTCGGCGTCGGCGCGACCGGGGACAGGTCGCCCAAGGTGTCCGCCGGGTCGAACGGCGCGGCGGTGTCCGCGGCGTAGCGCGAGCGGGTGACGCCGGGCGGCACGCTCAGCACCTGGCCCGTCGCGAGTGCTGCGTCCGCGCCCAGGCCGTTGGCCTGCGCCAGCTTGTACCACAGCGACGCGTCGCCCCACAAAGCCTGCGCCGCGCTGCCCAACGTCTCGCCGGCGCGCGCGGTGTAGCTGCCGGCGTCGCTGCCCTGGTCGTAGCT
>DASTLZ010000045.1:0-4164 GCA_035714425.1 Sphingomonas sp. | reverse complement strand
CAGCCTCGCGCCGCTGCATACCGAGCCGCTGGCTGCCGCGGCGATCCTGTGGGCCACCGCGCTCGCCGCGGCGGCGTTGCCGGAGGGGCAGGCGTATCCCCACATCCACGATGCGCTGGACGGGCTGCTCGGCGCGATCGTCGCGGCGCCCTCCGCGCGCGGCTGGGCGGCGGCGCTGGTCCGGTACGAATTGCTCGTCCTGGCCGATCTCGGCTTCGGGCTGGACCTGCAACGCTGCGCCGCCACTGGCACGGCGGATGATCTGGCGTTCGTCAGCCCGCGGAGCGGCGGCGCCGTCTCGCGCGCGGGTGCGGCCGGATACGAAGACCGGCTGATGCCTCTGCCGGCGTTCATGGTGCGGGGTGGGGAGGCGGATTGGGACGCGGTGTTCGCCGGTCTGGCGATCACCGGCCATTTTCTGGCGCGTGACATATTGGTGGGGCGCGTCGCCGATCCGCTGGCCGCGCGCGCGCGCCTGGTCGATCGGATGAAGAGAGCGGTTGCGTGAGGGCGCGCGGGGCGGCAAGGCGCGGCGCGAACGGAGTTGGCCACACATGCCCTTGATTGCGATCCTTGCCGGTGACGGCATCGGCCCCGAAGTCACTCGCGCCGCGCGCCGCGTCCTTGACGCACTCGATCTTGGCCTGGACTATGCGGAGGCGCCGGTCGGGGGCGTCGCCTATCGCGTCGCGGGCCACCCGCTGCCGCCCGAAACGCTGAACCTGGCGCGAAAGGCCGATGCGATCCTGTTCGGTGCCGTCGGCGATCCCGATTTCGACGCGCTGGAACGCAGCATGCGCCCCGAACAGGCGATCCTGGGCCTGCGCCGCGAATTGGCGATGTTCGCCAATCTGCGCCCCGCGCGCCTGTTCGAAGGGCTCGAAGACGCCTCCGCGCTGAAGCCCGATATCGCGCGCGCGATCAACATGGTGATCGTGCGCGAGCTGACCGGCGACGTCTATTTCGGCGACAAGGGCCGCCGCATCACCCGCACGGGCTTGCGTGAAGGCCATGATCTGATGCGCTATGACGAAGTCGAAGTAGGCCGGATCGCGCGCGTCGGCTTCGAGCTGGCGATGCGCCGCGGGCGCAAACTGCTGTCGGTGGACAAGGCCAACGTGCTGGAAACGTCGCAATTGTGGCGCGATGTGGTGAACGAAGTCGCCGGCGATTATCCCGACGTGGCGCTGTCGCACATGTACGTCGACAATGCGGCGATGCAGATGGTGCGCAATCCGGGCCAGTTCGACGTGATCGTCACCGGCAATCTGTTCGGCGACATCCTGTCGGATCAGGCGTCGATGTGCGCCGGGTCGATCGGCATGCTGCCGTCCGCCGCGCTGGATGCCGATGGCAAGGGGCTGTACGAACCCATCCACGGCTCCGCGCCCGACATCGCCGGCACCGGCCGCGCCAATCCGTGCGCCGCCATCCTGTCCTCGGCAATGATGTTGCGCCATTCGCTGTCCATGCCCGACGCGGGGGACCGCATCGACGCGGCCGTCGCCGCGGCGATCCGCGGCGGCGCGCGCACCGCCGATCTGGGGGGCAGCATGACCACCGATGCGATGACCGCCGCGGTGCTCGCCGCCCTGTGAGTCTTCCCGCGAATGCGACGGCGAATCCGCTGGAGCCGCCCGGTGCGTTGCTCGAACTCGCGGTGGTGATCCCGACGTTCAACGAACGCGCCAACGTCCCCGTGCTCATCGCGCGGCTGGATCAGGCGCTGGGCGATCTGCGCTGGGAAGCGATCTTCGTCGATGACGACAGCCCGGACGGCACTGCCGACGCCGCGCGCGAACTCGCCCGGATCGACACCCGGGTCCGCGTGATCCAGCGCATCGGCCGCCGCGGTCTGTCGTCTGCCTGCATCGAGGGGATGTGCGCGACCGCAGCGCCGATCGTCGCGGTCATCGACGGCGATCTGCAACATGACGAAGCGCTGCTGCCGGCGATGGTCGCGGCGCTGGAGCAGGACACGCGCCTCGATCTGGTGGTCGGCTCGCGCTTCGTCGCGGGTGGCGGCACCGGCGATTGGGACCGGGACCGGGTCGCCAAATCGGCGTTTGCGACGCGCCTGTCGCGGCGCGTGCTGAAGGCCGACCTGACCGATCCGATGAGCGGCTTCTTCGCGATCCGCACCGCCACCTTGCGCGCGATCGTGCCCGATCTGTCGGCGATCGGTTTCAAGATCCTGCTCGACATCATGACGACCAGCACGCGCCCGCTTGCCTTCGTCGAAATCCCCTACACCTTCCGCGTGCGGACGCAGGGCGAGTCGAAGCTCGATCACGTCGTCGCGATGGAATATCTGATCGCTCTGTACGACCGCATGTTCGGGCGCTTCGTGCCGGTGCGGTTCGCCATGTTCTCGGCCATCGGCGTCATCGGGGTCGGGTTGCACATGGGTGTGCTGACCGCCTTGTACCTGGGCGTGGGCGTCGGTTTCCTGGCCGGGCAGATCGCCGCGACCTTGGTGGCGATGACGTTCAACTTCTATCTGAACAATGCGCTGACGTACCGCGACCGCCGGCTGAAGGGGTGGCGCCAGCTGCTCGACGGATGGGTGTCGTTCTGCGTCGTCTGTTCGGTCGGCGCGGTGGCCAATGTCGGCATTGCCGCTTTCCTGCACGACATGCGCAACGGCGCTTGGGCGGCCTCCGCCCTGGCCGGCGTGTTCGTCGGCGCGGTGTGGAATTACGCCTTGTCTTCGCGCTTCACGTGGGGGCGCTACTAAGGAGGCTGATGTTAAGCATTCCCCTCAGCGGTTTACTAAATTTGGATCAGCAGGATCGCAGTGGCGCGATGGGGCGCCGCGTTGCTAACACCCCTCCCAGATTTGTGAGGGAACGCATGCCTGCGGACAGGACCGACGTCTTTGGAACCGTGATCCGTAAGCTGGAGAGACTGACGAAGCTGGACGACGGCGATCGTGCAGCGATCCGGGTCTTGCCGCTCGCCTTCGCCAACGGGCGCCCGAGCCAGTACATCGTGCGCGAGCGCGACAAGGTGGCGACCTGCGCCATCCTGCTGTCCGGCTATGTCTGTCGCCACAAGACGACCAGCGACGGCGGGCGGCAGATCGTGTCGTTCCACTTGCCGGGCGACATCCTCGATCTTCAGCATCTGCTGTTCACCGTGGCGGACCACAACGTCCAGACCATTACCGACGCGACCTGGGCGGTGGTGCCCGCAGAAGCGCTCCGCCGGGTCGCGCAGGATCATCCCAACGTGGCACAGGCGCTGTGGCGCGACACGCTGATCGATGCGTCTATATTTCGCGAATGGGTGCTCAACGTCGGCCGGCGCGACGCCAAGTCGCGGGTCGCCCACATGCTGTGCGAATTCGCGACCCGGCGAGACGCGGCGGGGCTGGGCACGCCGGAACGCTTCGAACTGCCGATGACGCAGGAACATATCGCCGATGCCACGGGGCTGACGCCGGTCCACGTCAACCGCATGCTCCACGCGCTCAGCGACGAAGGCATCATCGCGCGCGACAAGCGGCTGGTCGACATCCTCGATTGGCAGCGGATGCGCCGCGTCGGCGATTTCGATCCTGCCTATCTGCACAGCGCCGCGTGACCGATAGCTTCGCCTTTCGTGCGGTCCAGCTGGATGCGGATCACGGCGATCAGGACGCAGTGTTGGTGCTGCGTGATGGCCGGCTGACGGCGGTGTTGTGCCGCCTGGGGCCGATGCACGATGCGCTGGCGGGACGATGGTTCGTGGAGGCGATGTTCGCACACCACCCGCTCCTCAACGGGCGCACCTTCGCCGCGCCGCAGGATTTCGCCGCGTCGCTGGCGCCTATATCCAACGCCTGAACCACATCCAGCGCAGGAACCCCTGCGGCCCCGGCAGCGCCGCCGCCGCCAATATGGGGTAGAAGAACACGAACAGCGCGGCCGCCGCCACCACGATCGCCTCGTCCCAATCGCGCAGCCGCCGGATACCGCGGCACGCGGCCGCAATGGCCAGCGCGATCCAGATGCTGGGCAAATAATAGTAATAAAAGAACCCCAGCGATTTCGGGATGATCGCCCACACCCCCAGCCCGGCGACCCACATCAGCGCGATCGCCCCCAGCTTCACGTCGCCGCGCCGCGCCCAGCACCACAGGCACGCCGCCACCGCCAGCAATCCGCCCCACAGGACGACGGG
>DASTLZ010000044.1:0-24023 GCA_035714425.1 Sphingomonas sp. | reverse complement strand
CGGCGGACGGTGGGCGCAGCTGGCATGCCGCTACGCTCGGCCCCGATCACGGCCGCTACAGCTTTCGCCGCTGGAACGCGCATGTTCCGTTAGGCGCGCGCGGTGCGGTGACGTTGATGAGCCGCGCGCGCAACACCGCGGGCGTGGTGCAGCCGATGGCGCCGATCTGGAACCCCGGCGGCTACATGCGCGGCAACGTCGAAGTCACACAGGTCACTGCGGCATGAGGAGCGCGTCGATGAAGATCGTCTCGGCCGGGCTGCTTTGTGCCGCGGTCGCGCTCGGCACCGTGCAGGCGCAGCCGACGAAGCCCGGTCGCGTGTCGGCGGGCGGTATTGTCCTGCGGTCCACGACGACGACGTTGCCGGAAGACGACGCCGGCTATCCCGCGGGGCCGCACGTCGATGCGATGAACCAGAATTGCGCCGCTTGCCACTCGGCCAGCATGGTCCTGAGCCAGCCGCGTCTGTCCGCCGATCAGTGGAAAGCCGAAGTGGCCAAGATGCGCGAGACGTACAAGGCGCCCCTCGACGACGCCGACGTCCCCGCGATCCTGGCCTATCTGGAGGGGGTGAGCGCCGCGAAGGCGCGCTAGCTCAGGGCGAAGCGCCCGGCACCCGCCGCTGCCTTGCCGACGCGCAACACGCCGCCCGCCGCGATCAGATACGCGTCGCCGCCGGCAGCTGCCCGGTAACGCGTGGTGCCGCCGCCGCCCGGAATGGCACGAAAGCTGCTACGCGCGGCCACGTCGCGGCTGCCATCCGATTTCGCGGTCGACAGCGTGCCGTCGGCGCCGTGGACCAGAACCTCGCCACGCCGCAGGATCGGCTCGAACGCCACGGTCCCGCCGGCGCTGGGCACCAGCCTGAATTGCGTCTCCGCCAGCGGCCCGGTGCCGATCGTCGCGCGTGCGCCATCGAAGCGGGCGAAGCGCTTCGGCTGTCCGGCGGGTGAGAGGCGCACGGGCAATGGGCCGTTGCCCACAGGAACGCCGAAGTCCGGTGTGCCGTCGGCATGATAGTATAGCCGCTGGACGCGGGTTTCGCGATTGGGGTCGAACAGCGGATCGCCCTTGATCTCGCGGTAGTCGCGGCCGTGGTACACCAGCATGTCGCGGCCGTGTTCGTCCGTCGTGAACGAATTATGCCCCGGCCCGTACACGCTGGTCGCGGCCGAGGACACGAACACCGGTTTCTGGCTCTTCGTCCAGGACGACACCTGCATGATGTCGGCATCCGCCCGCGCGGTGAGCATGCCCAGGCAATAGCGTTCGTCGGTGGCACTCGCCGAATACGTCAGGAACAGCCGCCCGTCATGCTCCAGCAGCGCGGGTGCCTCGTTCACCTTGAAGCCGCGGATTTCCCAATCCAGCGTCGGCACCGACAGCCGCACCGGCGCGCGTGCCAGGGCCAATGGGGTGGCGAGTGGCGCCAGATACAGGTTGCTGTTGGTTTCGATCCCCGGCTCGCGCTGTGCCCAGCAGAGATAGCGGGTGCCGCGGTGGACGAACGACGTCGAGTCGAGCGCGAACGTGTCCCACGGCGTCTGCAACTGGCCCAACAGAGACCATTTGCCCGTCATCGGATCAGGCCCGTCGCACACGACGGCATAGGTGCGGATGCGGAACACGTCCTCGCCGCCGCCGCTGGGGCCGGCGGCGAAATACATGATCCAGCGGCCGTCGATCAGATGCAGTTCGGGCGCCCAGATGAAGCCCGACAGCGGTCCCTTCTCCAGATGCCGCCACAGCACCACCTCGCGCGCCTGCGTCAGTCCCGCCAGCGTCGGCGATCGGCGCAGGACGAGACGGTCGTATTCCGGCACCGACCCCGTCATGTAATACATGCCGTCGCTGTGGCGGAACACCTGCGCATCGGCCCTGCGGCGAACGATCGGGTTGACCGGACCGGCCGCAAGAGGTCCCCCGGCCGCCTCCGCGACACGCCGCAGGAACGGCGCCGCGGCTAGGCCGGCGACGATGGAGCGACGGGTCGGCGACAGGATCAAGCGGGCTTCCTCTTCATCAACGGGCGACGGGCCAGCCGTCTTTGGTCCAGCCGATCGGCTGGATGCGCAGCGTCGGCATGCCCTTATTCTTGGCGTCATACGAATGGTAGGCAATGAATTCGCGGCCGGCGTCTTGCAGGATGGAGACATGCCCCGGCCCGCGCCAGCGGTTGGTCGGATCGAGCTTGGCGTGCAGCACGATCTGGCCATAGCCCTTCATCATCGGCTTGCCGTCATAATCGACATACGGCCCGGTCACATCCTTCGATCGGCCGACGACGGTGTAATAGGTGCTGTCCACCCCGCGGCAGCAGAAATCGTAGGAGGCGAACAGATAATGATAGCCGCCATGCGCGATCAGGAACGGCCCTTCGACCGCATCCGGATTCGGGCGGCGGACGAGCGGATAGACGGTCTTGTCCTCCGCCGACGCCTTGCCGGTGGCGGGATCGAGCCGGATCATTTTGATGCCGGTCCAGAAACTACCGAAGGTCAGCCATTGCTTGCCGTCGGCATCGGTGAAGGCGTTGGCATCGATCGCGTTATAGTCGCTCGCCCGCGTGGAGGAGACGACCACGCCCTGATCGGTCCAGCCATAGCCGGGCGCCGTCGGATCGAGCGTCGGCGAGGTCGCCAGCCCGATCGCGGAGACGTTGCTGCCGAACGACGATGCCGAATAATACAGCCGGAACTGGCCATTCGCGAACGAGATGTCGGGCGCCCACAACCCCCTGGTCGCGCTGATCTGCTTCTTCGCCCAGGTTGGCACGTCGGGCATGACGGTGCCGGCGCGGGTCCAGGTCAGCAGATCCTTCGACGTGCGGATCGGTATCTGGCCGCCGTCGCCCCCGCGACTGGTGCTGAACACGTAATAGGTATCGCCGCCCTTGATGATCGCCGGATCGTGAACCCCGGCGACATCGCCGGCCATGCGATCGGCAAACCCCGCCGGCGCCTGCGCGGCGGCGGGCACCCCCGCCACCAACGCCGCCGCCAACGCACCCCTGATGACCGCGCCCACCATCAGAACTTGAAGCGCACGCCGCCGCCGAACGTGCGGTCATATTGGCGTGTGTCGCGGGGCTGATAACTCGTGTTGCCGAAATTGTCGTGATAGGTCGTGTTCAGCAAATTGGTCGCATCGACCGTCAGCGTGATATTGTCGTTCAGCGCGTAACTCGCCGACAAATCGAGGAAGCCGATCGAAGCGGCCACGATTTTGCCGCCGGCGAAGGCTGCGGAGTAGCTGTCGGTGTATTTGCTCCGCCAATTATACGCCAGACGCGCCGAAAAGCCGTATTTTTCGTAAATTCCGACGAGGTTGTACGAATAACGCGACACCGGGGTAATATCCTGCCGCTGACCCGGGTTGTTGGGATCGTCGACCTTGCCTTCCGAAAGGGTAAAGCTCGCTTGCAAGCCGAACCCGCTCAGCGGACCGGGCAGGAAGTCATAGAATTGCGTGTATGCCGCTTCCAGACCCTTCAACTCGCCGTTGCTCGTATTTTGCGGACCCGTGAAGAGATATTGTCCCGTCCGTCCGGTCGACGTCACGCCGTTGACCGGCGACGAGTAGCTCTGAATATAGCCATCGAGCTTCTTGTAGAATCCCGCCAGCGTCAATGATCCGGTGCGCGAGAAATACCATTCCGCGCTGAGATCGACGTTCGTCGATTTCACCTGCCGGAGGTTCGGATTGCCGCCGGACTGCGTGCCGATGAAGCCCTGGTTTCCGGTAGTCCCCGTCTCCACGGTCGCAATCGCGGGGTTCAACGACGCGTATTGCGGCCGGAGCACCGCCTTGCCAACCACGCCACGCAGCACGAACTGATCGGCAGGACGGACTTTCAGCGTGAGGCTGGGCAACAGATCGAGCGTGTTGCGATCACGCGAAATCGGCAGCAACTGCGTCACTCCGTTGGCCGTCAGCACCTCGATAGCGTTGAGGTCGGTCGCGGTGTTGACCGCGCGCATACCGATCGTTCCCTCCACCGGGATGCTGCCAGCGTCGAAACCAAACGCCGTCTGACCATAGAACGCGAACACGCGCTCCTTCAGGCTGAAAACCTGTGCGGGATCGAATGCCGGATCACCCGCCGGGCGTCCCGCCAGACCGCGCAGGGTTGCGATGTTGTCGCGAATGAAGCCGCTCGAAGCCAGTGCGAAGCCGTCTACGCCAACCCGGCCGCCCAGGATGTCGTCATAGGCGTTGGTCGTCGAGTTGGGATATGGCGTGATCGGCAGGAACGGGATGCCATAGCCGCCAGTAGAAGTTCCGCCCGACGAGCCGGTCCGCACGGCCACGCGTCCGCCGAATTTGAAGTTCTTCAACAACCCGCCGTCGAAATTGTGCTGCACGTCAGCATGCACCGCATATTGCGCGCTATCAGCCGCGTTACGATTGTCGAACAACGTCAAAAGATTCAGGTTTGCGCCATTGGTTATGTCGTAGCCATTGAAGTTTACCGAAGGCGTCCCGTTGTTGTTGAAGTTATAGTCGATACGTGGAACGACGAACGCGGTATCGACCACATACTGCTGACTACGGACCGTACTTTTATTGTAGGTGAATTCGGCAGTGATGACATCGTTGCCGGGCGTCCATCGTGTGCCGAAGTTTCCCTGATAACCGTCCGTCTTTTGACGGAACGTCTGTTTGCTCGTGATCGTGAAGTTGTTGCGCGTCGTGATCGACGTAGCAACGGGCCGATTTCCTGTCTCCGAAGACGTAGCGGAGCCGCTTGCGGTCGAGTTGACTGTCACATCGCCCGCCTTCGGCAGGCCGACAAAGAAGTCTACATCATAATCTTGGCGGTAACCGGTAAAAAGCCCGTCGGCGTAGAACTCCAGCTCTGGCGACGGACGCCATTGCAGCGCGACATTGACAGACGGCCGGGCGCGATCGCCATCGGTCACGAGTCCGCCCACGGTATCGGGGATCAGCGTCAAGTTGCCAGCCGCCGGATTGAGCGGGTTGAAGCCGAAGTTAAACGCCGTCTGATCCCGGTATTTGCGCTTATTGTACGACGCGGCCACCAGAACGCCAAACTCCTGCCCGCCCGCCGTGGTCCAGCGATTGCTGATGAGGCCGCTGCCGATGTAGCTCCATTTGTCACGCTTGTCCGAATATACCCCGCGCGCGCCACCGGCGATCTGCAAGCCGTCGAAATCGAACGGCCGGCGCAGGCGGATGTCGATCGTGCCCGACACGCTGCCTTCGATCTGCTCGGGAAGGTTCGTCTTGTACACGTCGACGCCTGCGACCAACTCGGCGGGAATATCCTGCAACGCAACGCCGCGGCCGGTGCCAGTGAACGCCTCGCGCCCATTGATGAGCGTCGCGATATCCGGAAGGCCGCGGACCAGCACGGTGCCGACTTCGCCACCGCCGCGCGACACCTGAATACCCGTTACCCGCTGCAAGGCGTCGGAAACGGTATTGTCCGGAAACTTACCGATATCCTCGGCGACGATCGAATCGACGACCTGGGCCGAATTCCGTTTGATCGCCTGAGCCCCCTGCAAGCTGGCACGCACGCCCGTGACGATCACGTCCTCCGCGCTCGTCTCATCCGCCGGCTGCGCAACCGACTCGCCCTGCTGGCCGGATGTCGCTTGCGGGGTCGTCGTCTGCGGCGCGGCGGGGTCGGCGGCGGGGGTGCTGAGCGGCGTTTCGTTGCCGGTTTGCGGCGCGGTTTGTGCAGCCGCAGGCATCGCGAGCGCGATGGCCAGCACGGTCGTCGACGCGGCCCAAATGGACGATGGTTTCGTCATGATCTTCTCCCCATGAGTCGAGCGGTACGCCTGTCGGCGCCGCGCCTTGAAGGCACCGATTAACTCAGACTTATTGGGAATGGAAGATGCATTTTAGCAACAGGTCGACGTTCTCCGTTCGACCAAAACGGACGGATTAACCGCGGCTTTGGATGGATCAGACGACCCATACGGATCACCTTATGCTATGCGGTTGTCCGACAAGATCAATCATGGAAAGCCTCTACGCTCTCACGCCGTCCACGCAGGAATGCGTCTGCCACCAACCGCATCGGCGCGACATCGACGTCACTTTCCCCGTCCCGGATCAAATGCGCGAACCGCTCGTACAGACCGGGATATTCGCGTTCCTCCAGATGCTGCGTGCCATCGGGGAGCGTCAGCACGGAGCCGCCCTTCGCCAGTGCCAGCTGTCCACGATCGGTGTCGACCAGGATGTCCCAGCTTTGCGGCCCCGTCTGCCGCCAGTCGAGGTCCATGACGATGTCTGCACCCGCGGTATCGCGAAAGCGCAGATCGGCCGCGATAGGCGCGGCGCGGTTCTCCGGCAGTTCCAGCAAAGCCTCGGTCAGGAAGAACGGCTTGGGCAGGATGTGCGTGGCGATCGACAAGGCGTTGATGCCCGGATCGAAGACCCCCAGCCCGCCCGGCTCCCATATCCACGCCTGCCCCGGATGCCAGACGCGCACGTCCTCGCGCCAGGTAATCAAGACGCGTTCGATCTTCCGATCCGCCAACCAGGCGCGAGCCGGCTCGACGCCGGCAGCATAGCGCGAGTGCCAGCTGGCGAACAACGTCGCCGCGCCGGCCTGCGCTTCCAGCGCCGCGACTTCCGACAAGGTCGCGCCCGGCGGCTTTTCCAGGAAGACGTGCAGCCCGCGCGCAAGCGCCTTTGACGCCAGATCGTAGCGGACCTGCGGCGGGGTGCAGAGCGCGACCGCATCGATCCCCGGACCATCGGCGAGCAGCGCGTCGAGAGTCGCGAAATTGGGCACGTCCAGCCCGGGCTCTCCCGAACTGACGGTCGCTGCGAGCACGAAATCGTCGTTGCCCGCGATCGCCGGCAGATGCTGGTCGCGCGCGATCTTGCCCATACCGACGATGGCTACACGGATCGGGTCCATCAGAGTGCCTTTACGATCACGGGCGCGGCGGTCGCACGGGCGAGCGCGTTGCGCAGGGGAAGCGTGAACGGCGCCGCTTCGATCTCGAACACGTCGCCTTCTTCGGTGCGGACATTGTCACTGAACGACAGCGTGGCGGTGCCGAAGAAATGGACGTGGACGTCGCCCGGGCGGCGGAAGATGTCGTATTTGAAATGATGCGCCTCCAGATTGGCGAGGCTGTGCGACATGTTCGCTTCGCCCGACAGGAAGGGCTTTTCCCACAAGGTCGCACCGTCGCGGACGATCCGGCTGGTGCCGCGCACGTCCGCCGGCGCCGGGCCGGTCAGCAATTCCGGCCCCAATGCCGCCTGACGCAGCTTGGAATGCGCGAGCCAGAGGTAATTGTGGCGTTCGGTCACATGGTCGCTGAATTCGTTGGCGAGACACAGGCCCAGCCGGTGCGGCGTTCCGTCCGGCCCGATCAGGTATATGCCGGCCAGTTCGGGCTCTTCGCCACCGTCTTGCGCGAAGGCGGGCATCGTCAGCGGCTCTTCCGGCCCGACCAGCCCGGCGCCGTCACCCTTGTAGAACCATTCCGGCTGCTGTCCGACGACGCCGTCTGCGGGCTTGCCGCCTTCGACCCCTTCCAGGAACATGCGCATCGAATCGGTCTTGGTCTCAGCCGCCGCAGTCTCGCGGTGCATCTTGTCGCGGCCTTCGGCGGAACCGAGGTGGGTCAGGCCGGTGCCCGTCATGATGAGGTGCGCAGGGTCATCATGGTCGATCGGCGCGAGCAGCCGCCCCGCGGCCAGCTCCGCCGACGGATCGACGCTCGCCCCGCGCTCGCATGCCGCCACGCTGTCGACCAGGCTGTGCCCGGCCGCGATCGCGCGGGTCGCGAGCATGCGGACGCTGTCGACGCCGGTCAGCAGGTACGCGCCCGTGTCGTCAGCGGCGATCACGCTGCGCGCGCCGTTATCGGCGCGGTGCTGCAACAGTCGCAACGTCATCTCTCTCTCCTATTATGATCGTCTTGTCAGGCGGGCACGCCGTCGAGCAGCCGCGGCAAGGTGCCGCCGTCGCGCAGGACCGCGGGCAACAGCGCCGGATCTAGGTTCTGATACGACACCGGCCGCAGGAAGCGATCGATCGCCATGCTACCGACCGAGGTCGTGCGCCCGTCCGACGTCGCCGGATAGGGGCCGCCGTGGATCATCGCGTGCGCGACTTCGACGCCGGTCGGCCACCCGTTGGCCAGAATGCGACCCGCCTTGCGCTCCAGGATCGGGATCAGGCGCGCGGCCAGATCGGTATCGCCGGCATCCATCTGCAGCGTCGCGGTCAATTGCCCTTCGGCAGCAGACAGCACCGCGTGCAACTCGGCCTCGTCGCGGCAGCGGACCAGCAGCGAAGACGCGCCGAACACTTCATGGCCCAGCGCCTGATCGGCCAGGAACTTTGCGGCCGTCGTCGCGAACAGCATCGCGCCGCCCTGCGCCACGCCCTCGCCGATGCGCCCCTTGGCGAGCGTCTCGACATCGGCATGCGCCGCCAGCGCGGCGGTGCCGCGTTCGTAGGCGGCGTAGATGTCGCGGGTGAGCATCGTCGCCGCGCCCGCTTCTGCCATCGCGCTCTTGGCCGCGTCGACGAACGCCTTGAGCCCGTCGCCCTCGATCGCAAGGACGAGGCCGGGGTTGGTGCAGAATTGCCCCGCCCCCATCGTCAGCGAACCGACGAACGCAGTGCCCAAAGCGGCGCCGCGCGCCTTCAGCGCCTCCGGACACAGGACGACCGGGTTGATGCTCGACATTTCGGCATAGACCGGGATCGGCACGGGTCGCGCCTGCGCGATCTTCATCAGCGCCAATCCGCCGGCGCGCGAGCCGGTGAACCCGACCGCGGCGATCCGGGGATCACGAACCAATGCACCGCCAAGCTCAATGCCGGGACCGACGAGGTGCGAGAACACGCCCTCGGGCAAGCCGCAGGCGGCAACCGCAGCACGGATCGCACCGGCGACGAGCGCGCCCGTCTGCGGATGCGCGGGGTGCCCCTTGACGACGACGGGGCAACCGGCGGCCAATGCAGATGCGGTGTCGCCACCCGCCGTGGAAAAGGCGAGCGGGAAGTTCGAGGCGCCGAACACCGCAACCGGCCCCAGCGGGATCATCCGCAGCCGCAGATCGGGGCGCGGCAGTGGCGCGCGATCGGGCATCGCGGGGTCGATGCGCAATTGCATCCAGCCGCCGCGGCGGACGACCGCGGCGAACAGCTTGAGCTGACCGACGGTCCGCCCTCGCTCGCCTTCGATACGGCCACGCGGCAAGCCGCTTTCGCGCACCGCCGCTTCGATCAGCGGGTCGCCGATCGCGACGATTTCTTCGGCGATTCGCTCCAGGAACGCGGCGCGCGCCTCAACGTCGGTATCACGATATGCGTCGAAGGCGGCCTCGGCGGCCGCGCAGGCGAGCGAAACATCGCGATCGCCGTGCACATCGAAAGCGTCGCCCACAGCTTCGCCGGTCAGCGCGTCGATGGAGTGGAAAGGGGCGGGAGAAGTCGTTTGGTGTTCCATCTTGTCGGACATATTGTGTCGACGCGGCGAACGCAATGTTCGCGTTCACACAGCGTGTCGTCGCTGTTACCAACCTTTGGCGCGAAAGGGCACAAAGTGGATCAGGCTGACGCGAAGATCGAAGCAGGTGCGACACCCCCGAACGGCGAATCGGAGAAGCCAGATCGCCTGCCGCGCGGCACCGGGCGTCGGCTGCACGGTGCGATCGCCCACAAATTGGGCGTCGCCATCCTGTCCGGCGAGTTTAAGCCCGGCGACATCCTGTCCGGCGAGGTCGCTTTTTCCGAAGCGCTCGACGTGTCGCGTAGTGCCTATCGCGAAGCGGTGCAGGCTCTGGCCGCCAAGGGTCTGGTGGAAAGCCGACCCAAGGCAGGCACTCGCGTGCTGCCGCGCAACCGCTGGAACCTGCTCGACCCCGACGTCCTCGCCTGGGCCTTCACCGGGGAACCCGACCGCGACTTCGTGCGCAGCCTGTTCGAATTGCGCGCGATCGTCGAACCCGCTGCCGCGGCGCTTGCCGCCGAGCGTCGCGAGCGCCATGACATGAAGACGATGCGCGAGGCGCTTGCGGCGATGAACCACCATACCCTTGCCACCGAAGCCGGCCGGGCCGCCGATCGCGAGTTCCATGACGCCATACTGCACGCGACGCGCAACGACGCGTTGATCGTGCTGAGCGCCAGCATCTGCGCGGCCGTCAACTGGACGACGCAGTTCAAGCAGCGCGCCCGCAGCCTGCCGCGCAATCCCATCCCCGACCATCGCCGCGTGCTGGAGGCCATTCTGGCCGGGGACGCCGTTAGGGCGAGTGCTGCGATGCGGACCCTGGTGGATCTCGCGTTCCAAGATACGCAAGGAGCAATGGGGGGATAGGCAGCAGATGCCCACCGACCCCGGAACTACGCCGAAGTCGGGTGCCTGCTCATGTCGCCGGCAATATTTCTCGGCGTTGAACCCGCATATTGGTAGCCGCCCCCCGGCGGCGGCCGGGGTCGTGCCCCTGAATCTAGTGTTCCGAGGGAATTGCCTCGCCCGTTGTTATTGCTGCATCACCGGCTGCACATCGGGCAGCGGTTCGGTGACCTTGGCGCCCCAGAGCGCATAGAACAGGATGTACAATTCGCACGCCGCGGTCAGCAGGAACGAGGGTTGCAGACCGTAGATGTCCGCCAATTTGCCCTGAACGACGACCAGCGCGCCGCCGGCGATCGCCATGACCAGCAGCCCCGATCCTTCTTCGGTCAGCGGCCCCAGTCCCTTGATGCCGAGCGTGAAGATCGTGGGGAACATGATCGAATGGAACAGGCCGACGGTAATCAGCGCCCACATCGCCGTCGGCCCGGTGGTGAACACGGTTACGAGCATCACCACGAATGCGCCGATGGAAAAGGCGGCGAGAACGGTTTCCGCGCGTATCTTCTGCATCAGCACCGATCCGGCGAACCGGCCGATCATCATTCCGCCCCACAGCAGCGTCAGGTAACGTCCGGCCTGTTCGTTGGTCAGGTTAGCGATCGTCGGCTGGCTGACGAAATTGACGAACAGATTGGCGACACCGATTTCCGCAATCAGATAGATGAAGATCGCCGGGATGCCGAAAACTAGATTGCGGTGCCTCCACAAGGAATGCTTCTTGCGCTCTTCCTTGGCGGCACGGCTGGTGGCGGTGCCCATCGCGGGCAGCGGGAAACGGGCGATCACGATGGCGAGCACGATCAGCGCGATCGTGACCAGCACATAAGGCAGGATGACGGAATGTGCGTCCGCCAGCCGCTCCGCCGGGGTAAGCACGGTGCCCGCGACCGCGGTGCCCCCCTTCGACCGACCGAGGATCAGATAGGCACCAAACATCGGCGCGAGCATCGTGCCCGCCGAATTCAGCGCCTGCACCAGGTTCAAACGAGACGAGGCCGTTGCCGGCGGACCCACGACCGCGACATACGGATTGGCCGCGACTTGAAGCAGGGTGATGCCGCTGGCGATGACGAACAACATCAACAGCGTGACACCATACGACGGGATGCTCGCCGCCAATATCATGCCCATCGCCCCGGCCGCCATGATGAGCAACCCGGTGACCAGCGATTTCTGATAACCGATCCGCTCGATCAGCTTGGCCGACGGGATCGAAGCGAAGAAATAGGCGATGAACCAGACGCTCTCGATCAGCGTGGTCTTGGTATAATTCAGATCGAACACGCTCTTCAGATGGGGCAGCAACGTGTTGTTGATGACGGTGATGAAGCCCCACATGAAGAACAGGCTGGCGAGCAGCGTCAGGGCGGAGCGATAGCTGGTCGGCGGCGTCGCATCCCCGCCGGTCGTCTGTGTCACCGTCGATCCGGTAATCGGCCCTGCCATTCCACACCCTCTCGTCTACGGAGTGCCGGATCGGCGCGAAAGGCGCGTCCGCACGGCTTGCCCCGGATTGTATTGTCGGACTATATGTCCGGTCATGACACGTCAACGGCCGTCACGGCGAGCGGCACGTCATTTTGGAGAGGTTTGATGCGAGTAACAAGGCTTGGCAAGACGGCGGCTGTTGCCTCGGCGCTCTGGCTGGTTCCGGTCGCCGCGCAGGCAGCGCAAGCGAAGCGCGAACCGGCTGGCAAGCTGAAGGACGGCACCGCGATCGAGGCGATCACGCTGAGCAACGCGCGCGGGATCAGCGCGCGCATTCTGTCCTATGGCGCGACGCTGCAATCGCTGATGGTGCCCGATAGGAATGGCAAGGTCGCTGACGTCGAGCTGGGGTATGACGATCTGGCCTCCTACGAAAATCGCCCGAATTACTGGGGCGCGACCGTCGGCCGTTACGCCAACCGCATCGGCGGCGGGCGCTTTACGCTGGACGGCAATACGTATCAGCTGCCGCTCAACGACAAGACCAATTCGCTGCACGGCGGCGGCAAGGGTTTCGACAAGGTGGCGTGGCGCGTGGCGTCGGTGAAGAGCGGCCCGACGGCAAGTGTCGTTTTCACCTATCGCAGCCCCGACGGTGAAATGGGCTATCCGGGCAATCTCGACGTGCGCGTCACCTATTCACTGGACGAAGGCGGATCGCTGTCGATCGCGTTCGACGCGACGACCGACAAGCCGACGGTCGTCAACCTGACCAATCACGCGATCTTCAACATGGCCGGCGAAGGATCGCCGGGCGGCGCGACCGGGCATCGGCTGACGATCCCGGCCCGCGCGATCACGCCGGTAGACGCACGGCTGATCCCGACAGGGCAGCTGCGCCCGGTCGAAGGCACGGTGTTCGATTTTCGCCGCGGCCGGATCATCGCCGATGGCATTCGTGACGGTCACGACGAGCAGATGCGGTTCGGCCAGGGGTACGACCACAATTACGCACTCGACGCCGGCCTGACCGCGACGCCCAAGCTGGCGGCGCGGCTGGAAGACCCCGCGTCGGGCCGCGTGCTGGAAGTGCTGACCACCGAGCCGGGCGTACAATTGTACACCGCCAATTTCCTGGACGGCACCTATGTCGGCAAGAAGGGGCATTTGTACCGGATGGGTGACGGCATCGCGCTGGAGCCCCAGAAATTCCCGGATTCGCCCAACAAGCCGAATTTCGTGTCTTCCCGGGTCGATCCCGGCAAGCCGTATCATCATCTGATGATCTTTCGCCTGTCCACCACGCGCTGACGAGGCCCACCGATGACGGATCACACGCCAAAATTGCGCAGCCGCGCATGGTTCGACAATCCGGCGAACGTCGACATGACGGCGCTGTACCTGGAACGCTATCTGAACTTCGGGCTCAGCCTGGACGAATTGCGTTCCGGCAAGCCGATCATCGGCATAGCCCAGACGGGAAGCGACCTGAGCCCGTGCAATCGCCACCATCTGGTGCTGGCCGAGCGCATCCGCGAAGGCATCCGCGAGGCGGGTGGCATCGCGCTGGAATTTCCGGTGCATCCGATCCAGGAAACCGGCAAGCGCCCGACCGCGGGGCTGGACCGCAACCTGGCGTATCTCGGCCTGGTCGAGGTTCTGTACGGCTATCCGCTCGACGGCGTGGTGCTGACGACCGGGTGTGACAAGACGACGCCGGCGTGCCTGATGGCGGCGGCCACGGTCAATCTGCCCGCGATCGCGCTGTCGGTCGGGCCGATGCTGAACGGCTGGCACAAGGGCGAGCGCACCGGATCGGGCACGATCGTGTGGAAGGCGCGGCAATTGCTGGCGGCCGGCGAGATCGACGACGCCGGCTTCATCAAGATCGTGGCGTCGTCGGCACCGTCGACCGGCTATTGCAACACGATGGGCACGGCCACGACGATGAACTCGCTGGCCGAGGCGCTGGGCATGATGCTGCCCGGATCGGCGGCGATACCCGCGCCGTACCGTGATCGGCAGGAAGTCGCCTATCTGACCGGCAAGCGCATCGTGGAGATGGTCGCCGAGGATCTGAAGCCCTCGGACATCATGACGCGCGAATCGTTCCTGAACGCCATCGCCGTCAATTCGGCGATCGGCGGGTCGACCAACGCGCCAATCCATCTGGCGGCGATCGCCCGCCACCTCGACGTCGATCTGGCGCTCGACGATTGGCAGACGCACGGCCACCATGTTCCCCTGCTGGTCAATCTTCAGCCGGCGGGCGAATATCTGGGGGAGGATTATTACCGCGCCGGCGGCGTGCCCGCGGTCGTTGCCGAATTGATGCGCCAGGGGCTGATCCACGAAGGCGCGATGACGGTCAACGGCCACACGATGGGCGACAATTGCCGCGACGCGACGATCGAGGACCCGCGCGTCATCCGGCGCTTCGAAGACCCGTTGGTCGAGGATGCCGGCTTCATCGTGCTGCGTGGCAACCTGTTCGATGCGGCGATCATGAAGACCAGCGTCATCAGCCCGGAATTCCGCGCCCGTTACCTGTCCAACCCGGACGATCCCGAAGCGTTCGAGGGGCCTGCCGTGGTGTTCGACGGGCCGGAGGATTATCACCACCGCATCGACGACCCTTCGGTCGGGATCACGACGGAGACGTTGCTGTTCATGCGCGGCGCCGGGCCGATCGGCTATCCGGGCGCGGCCGAAGTCGTCAACATGCGGCCGCCCGCCTATCTGATCCGCGAGGGCGTCAATGCCCTGCCGTGTCTGGGCGATGGTCGGCAATCGGGGACCAGCGGCAGCCCGTCGATCCTGAACGCCTCTCCCGAAGCGGCGGCGAACGGTGGCCTGGCGCTTATCCGGACCGGCGACCGCGTGCGGATCGACTTGGCGAAAGGAACCGCCGACGTGCTGATCGACGACGCCCAACTGGCCGAGCGGCGCCGCGTGCTGATGGAAGGCGGCGGCTATCCCTATCCCGCGTCACAGACCCCGTGGCAGGAAATCCAGCGCGCCACCGTCGGGCAATTGTCGACGGGCGCGATCCTGGAAGGCGCGGAGAAATATCAGCGGATCGCACAGACCAAAGGTTTGCCGCGCGACAACCACTAAGCCCCTCGTCGGCGGGTGATGGCGGCTAACCAGGCCGCGGTCACCCGCCACACGACGTTGCCCAGATTCGTCCGCGATCAGCACCGCGCCGCTTTGGTCGGTCGCCACGCCGACCGGGCGACCGCGAGCGAGGCCCTCCGCGTTCGGCGTGGGGCCTGCACGAAAAGACCTCCGCGTCAGAGGGTCAGGATTGTACTGCCATGCGTCTTGCCCGCTTCCAATGCGCGGTGCGCGTGTGTCACGTCTTCCAGGGCGAAGGTCTGACCGATCTCCGGGCGGATGGCGCCGCGGGCGAGCATGGCGAACACGCGGTCGATCATCGCCTGCTTCTCGTCGCGCGTTGTCGCATAATCGAACAGGGTCGGCCGCGTCACGAACAGCGATCCCTTGGCGGCGAGCGTCCCCAGCGATACGCCTTCGACCGTGCCGCTGGCGTTGCCGTAGCTGACGATCAAGCCCCGCTTCGCGGCGCTGGCCAGACTGACGTCCCATGTGTCGCGGCCGACGCCGTCGAGGACGACCGGCACGCCGGCTCCGCCGGTGATCTCCCGGACGCGAGCGGCGATATCGTCTTCACGGTGGTTCAGGACGTGATCGGCGCCGGCGGCGACCGCGCGTGCCGCTTTTTCCGCGCTGCCCACCGTGCCGATGACGGTCGCGCCGATCGCCTTGAGCCAGCCCACCAGCAGATGCCCGACGCCGCCCGCCGCGGCATGGACCAGAACGGTCTGCCCCGCCTCGACCTTCGCGCACCGCTCGACCAGGAATTCCGCCGTCGCACCCTTCAGGAGCAGCGCGGCGGCGATATCCGTGCCGACGCTGGCGGGAATGTGGACGACATCGCCGACCGCCACATTGCGCGCGGTGGCATAGGCACCTCGGCTCGGGCCGAACGTACCGGCGCGGTCGCCGGGTGCGAAGCCTTCCACGCCGTCCCCCACCGCGACGATCACTCCGGCCGCTTCGGACCCCAGGCCCGCGGGAAGCGCGACGGGATAGACGCCCTTGCGATGATAGATGTCGATGAAATTCAGCCCGACGGCTTCATGGCGCAACGTGACTTCGCCGGGTCCCGGCGGTGGCAGGGTGACGTCGTGCCAGGTTATGACTTCGGGTCCGCCGGTGCGATCGATACGGGCCACGCGGGCGGGTGTGCTGGTCATGGCGAGCATGATAAACGTCGCCGGCAGCGAGTTGCAACAGCCCGATCAGCGCTTCCGCGGCGGCGGGCCGAAGGGCACCAGACCCTGCACGTCCGGCTTCGGACGACCACCGACGATCGCCAGCGCCTCAACGCTTTCGTCGACGACGAAGCCCAGATCCTCCAGCTCCATCTTCAAATGGATACGCGTCAGATGATCGGGTTCCTGAAACTCGAAAAGGGTCGGATCACGTTGCATCATCGGGACAAAACACCCGGACCGCATCCCCGTTCCCCTTGTGGCATGATTTCAATCAATAATCCCGTGACACACGGACGTTCGCGCTCTGCCGACCCAGAGTGGAAATGCTGGACAGGATCGACAGCCAGCGGGTCACCTGGAACTCCACCTGGGTCGCGGAATACCCCTGCCCGTCGGTCACGATCTCCGCATACAACCGGCGCGTCACATATTTTCCCGCGGCGACCGACGTGCCTTGCCCCGTCTGCGGATCGGCGGGAAGGATGCGCAGGCGGTCGAGCCCCGCGGCACGGCGCACCGCGTTGATCGGGTTCAGACCGCCGCTGCCGCCCTGCAACGCGGCTACCGCTGCGGCCAACTGCAGCGCTTCGGGCGCCGACAGGTTGGTGATCGACGTCCCGAACAACAGGCGGGAGAGCAATTCGTCCTGGGGCAGCGCCGGCGTGCTGGCGAAGGTGATTTCCGGCTTCAGCGCATTGCCGGTGACGCGAATGGACGCGTTGAGCCCGGTCGAGTCCGCATTCGCTTCGATGTCGAGCGCGGGATTGGCGGGGACTTCGCCCGCAAAGCGGATGATGCCGCGGTCCAGATCGAACTCGCGACCGGCGAATTCGTAATCGCCGCGGATCAGATTGGCGCGGCCGGTGATCGCCGGGTTGGCCGGGCTGCCGGCGATGCGCAGGTCGGCCGCCCATTCGCTGGTCAGGCCCAGGCCGCTGACCATCACCTGCGCCGGCGCGCGGGCGTGGATCGCCAGCGTCCACGGCCGTGGCGGGGCATCGTCATCACCGTCGTCACCCCCCGGCACGTTGATCTCGCGGACATTGATCTGCGGCGCAGCCGTGGCGGCCGTGGCCTGACCCAGGCGATAACGGCTGCGATCCAGGACGACGTCGCCCGAAATGGTGCCGCCCCGACCGTCGGACCGGAAGTCGAGCAGACCGGTGACGGTAGCGCCGATATCGTCGCGCGCTATCATCACCGCATGATCGGCTTGCACGCGCAGCGCGAGCCCGACGCCGCCGGCGGGCGCGGCGAAATCGAACGCGCCGCTGCCGCTGACCCGCCCACCTTTCCCCGCCGCGGCGGCGAAGCGATCGATCGCCAGGCGCGATCCGGCGAAACGGCCGGACGCCTGCACGTTCGTCAGGATCGTACCGGTCGTCGCGCTTTCGATCCGGGCATTGTCGGCGCGGATCGTCCCCGCGATGGTCGGTGCCGAAAGCCGCCCGCGCACGTCCGCGCCGATCGCGACCGGGCCGGACAGGTCGAACAGCTCGATCCCGGTCAGCCGCCACAACGTGTCCGCCGGGCCTGCATAGCGCACTTGCGCGAACAGCGGCGCATCGGCCATGCGGCGCACCAGATCGCCCGAACCCAGCGGCGTCAGCAGCGCCTGCGCCCGCCCCACCGTCTTGCCGCCCGATGCCGCGACCGCACGAACGCCCAGGCGGGTGGCGGTCAACACGCCGGCGATCCCGACGTCCACCGGCCGCGACGACAGGACGAGCCCGGAGCGGTTGAGCCCGCGCACCGTCATCGCGACCCGCCCGGTCGGTGCCGCACCCTGCGCGATCGCGAAGCTCAACGTACCCGACGCGCTGCCGCCCAGGCCAAGTCCGGGATAACCGATGTCGAGCACCGCCAAGGGCATCGCGGCCAGCGATGCGTCGATGCTGGACGCCGCATCGGTGAACAGCCCGCCGACCCTTGCCTCTCCGCCGCCGAACCTCAGCTGCGTAGACGCGAGGCGCCAGCCGCTTCCTTCGCGCGAGACGATGGCCGGAGTCAGCAGGCGCAGCGGCCGGCCGTCGAGCGTGCCTTGCGCCGCGATCGTGTAGCGATCCGGCGCGACCTGCGTCACCGTCTGGATGTCGAAGGCGCGACCGCGCGTGCCGGCGATCGACGCGCGGATGGTGCCGACGCCTCCCTTCAGCGCGGCATTGCCGGTGAAGCGCGCGAGGCGCAGCGCACCCCGGCGCAGGCCCTGCCCCGTCGCGCTCGCTTCCAGCGAGGTTCCGGCCGGATCGAGCAATGTCACGAAATCGAGATGGCCGACGCGCAGGGCGATATCGCCGAAGCGCGCGGCGCGCGCGTCGATATGCCCTTCGATCCGCTGGATCTCGCCGACCGGGCGGAACAGCAATTCGCCGGTCGCGCCGCCGGTGACCGCCAGCCGCCCGGCAAACCCGCCATCGACGATCGCCAGATTGCCCGCCGCGCGCGCGCTGGCGGTATCCAGCCGCGCGATGGCGATGGTTCCGTCGCTGCCGCCACCGGGCAGCAGGATCGCCCCCTCGCTGGTGAACGCGCCGAGCCGCGAGCCCCCCGCGGCCCGGTACGCGAAGCCCTGCGGCGTGGGATCGAGGTGCGCGCGCACTTGCGACAGGCCCAGCGTGGCGTTGGGGCCGGCCAGCAGCAGGTCGACCGTGGGCTTGGCGATGTCGCCGTCCAGGACGATACGGAGCGGGCCGTAGCTGGCCTGCCGTCCGCTCCCCTCGAAATGGAAACTGCCGTCTCGCCGGCGGTAGCCTTCGCCGGCCAGCCGGATCGAGGGTGCGGTCAGGATCAGATTGTGGAAGCGCAGGATGCCGTCGGGCGTGCGTTCCAGTGCGGTCGTGATGCGCGGCAGGCCGCCGGCAAGGCTGCGGAAGAACCCATTGTCCAGCCGCAGCATGCGCGCTTCGCCGCGACCGACGATGCGCGTGCCCTTGCCGCCGGGACCGGGTACGACGCTGAGCCGCGACTGCACAGCGACCAGGCCGAGGCCAGGGATCAGATAACGCCCGAGCCCGCCCTGTACGCCGATCTCGAACCGGCCGGTGCGCAGATCGAGCATCACGCCGATCCGCCCCGACAATTTGTCCGACGACAGCTTCAGCGCATCGCCGGTCAGCAGCGATGGCGTGATCCGCAGCGTGCCGGCGACCGCCAGATTGCGCAGGATGCCGCCCGCCACATTGCCGACGCCGGTGACACGCGCGGCGGTAAAGCGGATCGGCACAAGCACCGGCGCCTTGGACAAATGGCCGCGCCCGGCGGCGCGTGCCGCCTCGAACCCGGTCCGGTCGAAGGCGAAGCGTTCGGCGGCAAGGCGGTAGTCGTAGGAGGCGGTGCCGAACGGCCCATCCAGGATGGCGCGCACCGTCAGCGCCCGCGCCGTCATGTTCGGGAACAGCATTTCGGGCCGCAACAGCCGCCCCGCGATCCGCACGTTGCGATACGCGCTCGCCCCCAGATCGATCGTCCCGCTGGTATCGAGCGCCAGCGCCGCCGAGCGCAGCGACAGCGTTCCGTCCAGCCGGCGCTCCGCGAAGCCGGCAGTGCCGTTGACCAGCACGCGCGGCGCGCTCATCCGCTGGAGCTTGCCTTTCAGGAACGGTGACGGCGCCGCCATGCCCGACAGGGTGTAGCGCCCCGCCTTCGCCGCCAGCGCCAGATCCAGCAGGGTCCGCCCGCCGGCCTGCGCGCGCGCGACGCCCCGCCAGCCGGTCCAGCTGCCGTCGCCGCCGACATCCACGCGGACGGGTGCGGGGATCCCCACCATCCGGGCAAGCACACCGTCGGCACCGCCGCGCGCGGCCACGTCGATGTCGAAACGATCGGCGTCCGGCTGCGCGTCGATGCGGAAGGTCAGCGCGTCGGTGCCCTCCACCAGCGCCGCCAGATCGACGACGGCACGGCCCGACCCGATGTCGGCACGGCCGCTCAGCCGCCCGATCCGCTCGCGGCCCAGCACGGGCTTGGCCAGGGTCAGGCGATCGACCGTCAAGCGCCCGATGTGGATGTCGAAATCGGGCAGCAGCGGCCCGCCGGGCTTCGTCTTGCGGGTGTGCGGCGCGTGGAACAGGGTGGCGCGCGGCACCGCCAGTTCGGTGATCGCCAGCCGGTTCGAGAACCAGCGCCACGGTTGCCAGTCCAGCGTCACCTGCGGCGCGCGAAAGACCAGCCCGTCGAGGTCGTAGACCCGCAAGTCGCTGATCCGTGCGCGGCCGTACAGCGACCCGTCGATCCGCCCGATCGCGAAGCGCAGGCCGTTGGCGGTACGGATCGCGTCGATCCGCCCGGCCACCCAGCGATGGCCGGGATCGCTGTCGACCACCGCCAGCGTCGCCGCGAACAGGCCGAACAGCGCCAGCAACGTTGCGCCGATCCGCCGCATCCAGACACGCGCGCGGCTCAGAACGCCTGCCCCAGCGAGACGTACACCGCGATGCGGCTGTCACCACGCTGCGGGTTGATCGGCGTACCTACGTCGATGCGGATCGGCCCGAAATTGGAATAATACCGCAGGCCCAGCCCGGTGCCGAAGCGCATCCCGGTGAAATCGGGCAAGGCGGCGGTATAGATGTTGCCCGCATCCAGGAACGGCACGATGCCGATGCTGCCGAATGCCTTCACCCGCGCTTCGATCGAGAATTCGGCCAGACTGCGTCCGCCGATCGGATCGTTGTTGGGATCGCGCGGCCCGATCGATTGAAAGCCGTAGCCGCGCACCGACGCGCCACCGCCGGCGTAAAAACGCCGCGACGGCGCCACCTGATCGCGCGGCGCGCCGGCGATGGTGCCCAGCCGGGTCCGTGCGGCCAGCACGATGCGCTCGCCGATCGGGCGATAGCCGCTCGCGTCCACCTGCAACCGGGCATAGCCGAATACCCGCCCCTGCAACGACGCTTCCGGGCTGATCCGCCCGCCCAGGCGAAAGCCGCGGGTGGGGTTCAGCAAATCGTCCGACCCGTCATAATTCAGGCTGGTCGGCAGCGCGCCGATGAAGAACGTGCGGCGGCGCGGCGCACCGGTGGACGCGATCACGTCGCGCTCGTCCGAGGTCAGCAATTCCGCGCCGAGCGACCACGTCCATGCCTTTTGGAAGAAGATGTTGGTCTGGCGTTCCAGCGATCCTGCCAGCAGGAACGTCTTGGCCTGATATGCGTCGCGATTGAGGTTCGTGGCGGCGAGTTGCAGCGTCAGCACCCGGTCCCGCCCGCGAAAATTGTTGCGGCGGAATACGACCGATCCCAATTGCTCCTGCTGCCCCAGCACCGAGCGCAGCGTCAGCGCGCCTTCCGGTGGGAACAGGTTACGATGGGTCCAGCTGACCTCTGCGCGCGCGCCTTCGCCGGTGCCATAACCCAGTTCGGCCGCGATGGTATGCGGAGGTGCCGGGTCCAGCTTTACCGAGACGTCGACGGTGCCCGCCGCCTGCCCCGGCACCGGCTTCACCTCGACCTGCGACACCAGACCGGTCTGGATCAGCGCCCGGCGCAGATCGTCGACAGAACTCTGGTCATATGGATCGCCCGGCGTAAAACGCGCGATTTCACGGACATGCGCGGCGTCGAACACGCGATTTCCAGGGGCGGCCACCACTTTGCCGAACCGCAGGAGCGCGCCCGGCCTTACCGCCATGTCCAGCGTCGCGGTCTTCGCCGCGCGATCGACGACGATGGCCGGATCGCCGACCCTAGCGAACGGAAAGCCACGATCCGCGATCCGCGTGGCCAGCGCCGCTTGCCCCCCGACGATCGCATCGGCATCGACCGGCGCGCCCGGCCTCACGCCGAAGGCCTCCGCAAGCGGCGCCGCCTGATCGCCTGTCGCAGCCAGACCGGGGATCGCGACGGAGGCGAAGCGGTACAGAACGCCGGGTGTGGCAACCAGCACGACCGCCGGCTTGCTGCCCGTCCTGACAACGGGTTCGACGCGCGTCGCGACACGCGCGTCGTAATAGCCGGCGCCGCGGAGCAGGCTGACCAACAAATCGGCATCTTCGCGCGCACGCCTGTCGAGCTGTGCCGCGTTGGCCGGCTCGCCGTCGTTGGCGGACAGGGTGGATAGCTGATCGAAACGCTGCCGCAGCAGTGGCGTGGCCACGGCGTCGATGCCCTCGATCGTCCAGGTGTAGCGCGTCTCCGCGGCGGCATCGGTCCGCGCGTCCGTCGTTGCGGCGGGGGCGGTCGCGAGATCGGGCCAGGCGACGCCGATCTCCGGCAAGTCCGCGAGCGGCGATCCGGGATCGACGATCGCCCCCGGCGGGGACGTCTGTGCGGCGAGATACGCAGGAGAGGAACAGGCGACGGCGCAAGCGCACAGCCACCGCGACCGGAGAACCATCGCGCCCGTCTAGCCGCCCGTGCCTCCGCGCGACAGCCCCGGCGGGCGCGTCAGTGGAGCGTTCCGACGACCTCGTGTCCCGTCAGCAACACGATCAGCCGCTCGATCTGCCGCCAACGGCAAAAGCGGATGTGATTGCCGAGGTCACGCGCCGCGCGGGCCAGGTCGGCCGCTTCGCGAAAGGCGTCGTTGCCGAAGCGCGCGATCAGATCGGTGGCGTCGACGACCGCGCCGGCATCGGCAAGATGAAAGGACATGCAGGCTCCGGCAGCTGTTCATCCTTACAACGCACGCGCCGTGCCAGTGCCGCGACATGGACGCAGGGCGGCGGCGCGCGGTGGTAAACGATGCCGGCGCGCGTCGTGCCGGATGTGCCGCATCGGCACGCTGGTGTCCCGTGGCGGGACGTGGCAGGGCGGGGCATGCCCAGCCCCTCTTCCCCCGCAGCCGGCGGTGCGTTCATCGCGATCGGCCCGATCATCGGCGCTGCTTTCGGCCTGCCGTTCGGCGAAGCGACGCTGGGGTTCCTGATCGGCCTGGCGGTGGGTGGTGCGGTCGCCTTACTCATCTGGTGGCGCAAGCGCGGCTGAGCGCCGCTATCGCACGCGTCCCATCCGCCAGACGACTCGCCCGATCACGTCGATCGCGCCCGCCGGCACCGGTCCGGCATCGGGATTGTCGCTGGTGGCGTGCCACGTGCCGCCGATGCGCGCGACCCGCTTGACCATCACGGCATCGTCGATGCGAATGACATAGACGGCCCCGCGCGTACCCGGCTGCCGGTCGCTGCGGTCGACGACGACGTGGTCGCCGTCGCGCAAGGCCGGTTCCATCGACGTGCCGCGGACCCGGATCACCGCCGCCTGCCCCGCGCTGAGGCCCAGGTCGCGCGCGAGTTCGGGCGGGAGCATTTCCGTGCCCAGCGCCACTTCGCGATCGACCAGCGCGCCCGGCCCGGCGGACGCCGCCACGTCCAGCCGCAGCAAGCGAAAGCCCACCGGCGGCGCCACCCCGCCCAGCTCCGTTTCGTCGACGCCGAATACGTCCGCCAACAGCCGGCGATCGCGTTCGTCCAATTGCCGCGGGCTGCCACGCGCCACGAATTGCTGAAGATAGGCGGGATTGCGCCGGAGCATCGCCGACAGCGCGGCAAGGCTATGCCCCCGCTCCTCGGCCAGCCGCCGCACCGCCGCCCGCTGATCGACCACCTCGCCGTTACCCGCTGCCTTCATGTCGGAACCACTACCACAGGAAAAATCCTAGACAAGTTGGAAATAGAACAAAATAGGTACGTGCAGCGACGAATCGCGAGAATTGGAGCGAAAGCGATGACCCCTTTGACGAAGATCGGCCGGTATCTGCACGAAACCGGCATGCCGGAAACCAAGTTCGGGCGGCTGGCAGCCCATGATCCCCGGCTGGTCGGCGATCTGCGGCGCGGCCGGCAGCTGGGCGTGCGGCTGGCGGCGCGGGTCGATGCGTTCATCGCGGAGAACCGGCCATGATCCCGGATACGAACCCACCGACGAACGCCGGCAGGCGCCTGGCACGCGCCCTCGGCGACAGCGCCGCCGCGGCGGGCTG
>DASTLZ010000043.1:0-20209 GCA_035714425.1 Sphingomonas sp. | reverse complement strand
ACGGGGCGCTCGGCGCAGGACAAGTTCATCGTCCGCGATGCCGAGACGGAAGGCACCGTCTGGTGGGGCAAATCGAACAAGGGCATGGAGCCCGCGCATTTCGCCGCGCTGAAGGCCGATTTCATTGCCGCGCTTGGCACCAAGGAAGACCTGTTCGTGCAGGATCTGTTCGGTGGCTCTCAGCCGGAACACCGTGTCCGGGTGCGCGTGGTCACCGAACTGGCGTGGCATAACCTGTTCATCCGCACAATGCTGGTCCGCCCGCAGGAGCGTGAGCTGAAAGGCTTCCGCGCCGATTACACGATCATCGACCTGCCCAGCTTCCGCGCCGATCCCGCGCGCCACGGCTGCCGCAGCGAAACCGTGATCGCGGTGAATTTCACGGAGAAGCTGATCCTGATCGGCGGCACGAAATATGCCGGCGAGATGAAGAAGTCGGTCTTCGGCCTGCTCAATTATCTGCTGCCGCCGACCGGCGTCATGCCGATGCATTGCTCGGCCAACATGGGTGCCGACGGATCGACCGCGGTGTTCTTCGGCCTGTCCGGCACGGGCAAGACGACGTTGAGCGCGGATGCCAGCCGCACCCTGATCGGGGACGACGAACATGGCTGGTCCGACACCGCCGTCTTCAACTTCGAAGGTGGCTGCTATGCCAAGATGATCCGCCTCTCGGCCGATGCGGAGCCGGAAATCTTCGCGACGACCAAGCGGTTCGGCACCGTGCTGGAGAACGTGGTCATGGACCCCGTCACCCGCCAGCTCGACCTCGACGACAATTCGCTGGCGGAGAACAGTCGTGGTGCCTATCCGATCGACTTCATCCCCAACGCCTCGAAAGAGAATATGGGGGGCGTGCCGAAGAACATCGTGATGCTGACCGCCGACGCTTACGGCATCCTGCCGCCGATCGCCAAGCTGACGCCGGACCAGGCGATGTACCATTTCCTGTCGGGCTATACCGCGCGGGTCGCGGGCACCGAGATCGGCGTGACCGAGCCCGACGCGACGTTCTCGACGTGTTTCGGCGCGCCGTTCATGCCGCGCCACCCGTCGATCTATGGCAATCTGCTGAAAGAGCGGATCGCGCGGGGTGGCGTCGACTGCTGGCTGGTCAACACCGGCTGGACGGGCGGAAAGTACGGCGTCGGCAATCGCATGCCGATCAAGGCCACGCGCGCGCTGCTCAACGCGGCGCTCGATGGCAGCCTTAACGATGCGGAGTTCCGCACCGATCCAAACTTCGGCTTCCAGGTGCCTGTCGCGGTGCCCGGCGTCGATCCGGCGATCCTCGATCCGCGCGAAACTTGGTCCGACAAGCTGGCATATGATGCGGCAGCTGCCAAATTGGTCGACCTGTTCGTCGAGAATTTCGCCCAATTCGCCAGCCATGTCGACGAAGGGGTTCGTCAAGCCGCACCCAAGATCGCGCAACCCGCCTGACCGGCCCGGACATGATCCGGCCATCTGAAAGCCCGCTCATGTCCCGTTCCTCGATCCGCTTCTTCGCCGACGACGCTGCCATTATGCGCGTCGGCGAAGGGCTGCTCGCCCGCACCTTGCCACGCGCCGAATGGACGCACGACGTGCATCTGGCGGCGACCTGCTGGTTACCTGTCGGAACCAATTCCGGGGAAGCGCCCCTAGCCGGGGCGGCGCAATTTGGTTACATGGCCCGCCACTTCCTCCCGACACGCAGGATTCGGCGCACTCATGGACATTCGCCTCGGCCTCACCTTCGACGACGTGCTGTTGTGCCCGGCCGAATCCGATGTCCTGCCCAATCAGGCCGACACCCGGACCCGGGTGACACGCGGCATCGCGCTGAACATCCCGGTCATGTCCGCGGCGATGGATACGGTGACCGAAGCGGACATGGCGATCGTCATGGCGCAGCTGGGCGGCCTGGGCGTGCTCCATCGCAACATGCAAGTCGATGAGCAATGCGACGCGGTGCGTCAGGTCAAGCGGTTCGAAAGCGGCATGGTCGTCAACCCGATCACCATCCTGCCCAACGCCACGCTGGCTGACGCCCAGTCCCTGATGCAGCGTCACCGGATCAGCGGCATCCCCGTCGTCGAAGCCGGAGGACGGCTCGTCGGGATCCTGACCAATCGCGACGTGCGCTTCGCGGAGAACCCGCGCCAGCCGGTCAGCGAATTGATGACCAGCGAAGGCCTGGTCACCGTCGGCGTGGGCGTCGGGCAGGAAGAAGCGCGCAGGTTGCTGCACCAGCGCCGGATCGAAAAGTTGCTGGTCGTCGACGATGCGTATCGCTGCGTTGGGCTGGTGACCGTCAAGGATATCGAGAAAGCGGTCACGTATCCCGATGCGACCAAGGACGCTGCCGGGCGCTTGCGCGTAGCGGCGGCGACGACGGTCGGCGACAAGGGCTTTGCCCGTACCGAGGCGCTGATCGACGCCGAATGCGACCTGATCGTGATCGACACCGCGCATGGCCACAATCGCGAAGTGGCCGCCGCGGTGGAGCGGGTGAAGCGCCTGTCGAACGCGGTTCAGGTCATCGCCGGCAACGTCGCCACCGGCGAAGCCACACGCGCGCTGATCGGTGCGGGTGCCGACGGGATCAAGGTCGGGATCGGGCCAGGCTCGATCTGCACGACGCGGGTCGTCGCTGGCGTCGGCGTGCCGCAGCTGACCGCGGTGATGGACTGCGCGAAGGTGGGCCAAGAGACCGGCGTGCCGATCATCGCCGACGGCGGTCTACGCACGTCGGGGGATCTGGCCAAGGCACTGGCCGGCGGCGCATCGGTGTGCATGGTCGGATCGCTGCTCGCCGGCACCGAGGAAGCACCGGGTGAGACGTTCCTGTACCAAGGCCGCGCGTATAAATCGTACCGCGGCATGGGCTCGCTCGGCGCGATGGGCCGCGGCTCCGCGGATCGCTATTTCCAGGGCGATATCAAGGACCAGATGAAGCTGGTGCCCGAGGGGATCGAGGGGCAGGTGGCGTTCAAGGGGCCGGCACGCGATATCATCCACCAATTGGTCGGCGGGGTGAAGGCGTCGATGGGCTACACCGGATCGGCGACCATCGCGGACTTGCAGGCGCGCGCGCAATTCGTCCAGATTACCGGTGCGGGCCTGCGCGAAAGCCACGTCCACGACGTGACGATCACGCGCGAGGCGCCGAATTATCCGACACACTGAAGCATGACGCCTGCTGCCCGCACGCAAGCCGCGATCGAGTTGCTCGACGCGATCGTCTCCGCAGCGCGCGAAGGCGGGGCAGCCGCGGATACGTTGGTCTCCCGCTATTTCGCCACGCGCCGTTATGCCGGATCGAAGGACCGCCGCGCGGTGCGCGAGCTGGTCTATGCCGCGGTCCGCGCCTGCGGGGAGATGCCGGCGAGCGGTCGCGCGGCAATGCTGTTGCTGGCGGACGGCGACGCGGCGCTTGCCGCCAGCTTCGATGGCACGGCCCACGGGCCGGCGCCGATGACAGCGGGAGAGCCCCGCGCCGTCGCCGGTGCGGCACCGGCATGGCTGGAGGCGCTGCTGAACGAAGCGGGGGTCGACGCCGGATCGCTGATCGCGCGTGCACCGCTCGACGTGCGCGTCAATCGACTGAAGTCGACGCGGGCGGATGTGTTGGCGCAATTGCCCGAAGCGGTGGCGACGCCCCATGCGCCCGACGGCATTCGCTTGCCGACCGGCACGAATGTCGAGGCACTGCCGGCGTTCCGCGACGGCCTGATCGAAGTGCAGGATGAGGGTAGCCAGATCGTCGGCGCCGCGCTGCACGCCGCGCCGGGCCAACGGATGGTCGATCTGTGTGCCGGGGCCGGAGGCAAGACGCTGGCGCTGGCGGCGGCGATGCAGGACCGGGGGCAATTGCTCGCCTGCGACGTCGACCGCGGGCGTCTGTCGCGACTGACGCCGCGGACCGTGCGGGCGGGCGTGACGATCGCCGAGACGCGGCTGATGAACCCTGGCGGCGAATCCGATGCGCTCGCCGATTGGGCGGATGGCGCGGACGGCGTCATCGTCGATGCGCCCTGTTCGGGCACCGGCACCTGGCGCCGCAACCCGGAGGCACGCTGGCGGCTGACGCCTGCCCGGCTGGACCGTCTGGTCGAGACGCAGCGCCATGTGCTGTCGCTGGGCGCGGGTCTGGTGAAGCCGGGCGGCGCGTTGGTCTATATCGTCTGCTCGCTGCTCGACCGCGAAGGGCGTGGCCAGGTGGATCATTTCCTGAACGTGCATGCCGGCTGGTCTGCGGAACCCCTCGATCTCCCGTGCGGGACCGTGTGTGGCGCCGGATATCGGCTTGATCCGGCGCGGGACGGGACGGACGGTTTTTTCGTCGCACGGCTGCGACGCGCATGCTAGCTCTTGCCGTGCCCCGCCTGGAGACGATCATGCGCATCTCGTCCGTCACTTTGGCCGCCGCTCTGGCGGTGGTGTCGATCTCGACCTCGCTCAGTGGGCAGCAACCGGACGAACAGGTCGACGCGCGCTCGCTGAAATTGCTGGCACAGGGCCGCGCGCAGCAGGCCGCCGGACAGCTGGATGCGGCGGAGGACACGCTGGAAACCGCGGTCGCCGTCGATCCGCACAACCGCGCCGCCTTCATCGTGCTGGCGCAAGTCGCCGAAGCACGCGAGTTGCCGGGCAAGGCGATCCGCCTCTACCGTGAAGCGCTGGCGATGGAGCCCAACGACGTCGCCGCGTTGCGTGGGCAAGGCGAAGCGCTGGTCGCCAAGGGCGCCGTGCTGCGCGCGCGCGACAATCTAGCGAAGATCAAGACGCTGTGCAAAGGCCCGTGCGCCGATGCCAATGTGCTGGCCGCAGTCATCGCCAAAGGACCTCCGATCGCGACCGCCGCGGTCGCGACCAAACCGGCGATCGCGAAGGAATAGCGTCGCTTACAGCGCCCGCGCGAGCGCCACGAAATCGGCCACCGACAGCGTTTCCGCCCGCCGCGTGGGATCGATCGCTAGCATTTCCATCGCAGCCGGCGCGCCGGCGACTCCTTTAAGGCTCTGCCGGAGCATCTTGCGCCGCTGCCCGAAGGCCGCCGCGGTAAGCCGTTCCAGCGTGGCGAATGCCACCCCTTCCGGTGCTTGTTCGGGGACGATGTGCACGACCGCCGACATCACTTTGGGCGGCGGCGTGAAGGCGGACCGGTGGACCGGCATCGCGATCCGCGCCCGGCTGCGCCATTGTGCAAGCACGGCCAGGCGGCCGTAAGCGTCGGTGTCGGTTCCGGCGACAATGCGCGCGGCGACCTCCTTCTGGAACATCAGGGTCAGCGATTGCCACCAGGGCGCCCACGCGCCGGACAGCCAGCCGACCAGCAGAGCAGTGCCGACGTTGTACGGCAGGTTCGATACGATGTGGGGCTTGGCGTCGAACAGCGCCGGCGCATCGACGGCCAGCGCATCGCCTTCGATCACGCGCAGCATGCCCGGATACGCGTCCGCAAGTTCCGCCAGCGCAGGAATGCAGCGCCGGTCGCGCTCGATCGCGACGACCTGCGCGCCCGCCGCAAGCAGCGCGCGGGTGAGACCGCCGGGTCCGGGACCGACTTCCAGGACAGGCTGACCGGCGAGATCGCCCGGCACTGCGGCGATGCGTGCCAGCAATTGCCCGTCGAACAGAAAATTCTGCCCCAGTGCCTTGCTCGCCGACAGCCCGTGTCGCGCGATCACGTCGCGTAGGGGCGGAAGCGCCGTCACGCGCCGGCACGGCGTGCCGCGGCTTCGCCCGCCATGATGATCGCGGCGATCATCGCGCCGGGGTGCGCAAGGCCCTTGCCCGCGATTCCGAACGCGGTGCCATGATCGGGTGATGTGCGCACGATCGGCAGCCCCAGAGTGATGTTCACGCCCTGATCGAAATCCAGCGTTTTGATCGGGACCAAAGCCTGATCGTGATAACAGCACAGCGCCGCATCATAGCCCTCCCGCGCGCGCGCATGGAACATGGTGTCGGCGGGCAGCGGCCCGATCGCGTCGATTCCCTCGGCGCGGAGCAGCGCGATGGCCGGTGCCAGGATATCGATTTCCTCGCGCCCCAATGCGCCGCTTTCCCCAGCATGCGGATTGAAGCCGGCGAAGGCGAGCCGCGGCGCCGCGATCCCGAAATCGTGCCGCAGCGCCGCCGCGGTGATCCGCGCCCGCGAAACGATGGAAGCGATCGACAACAGGCCCGGCACCGCCGCGAGCGGCACATGGACGGTCAGCGGCACCACCTTCAGTGACGGCCCCGCCAGCATCATCACCGCGTCGTCGGGGGCGATGCCGCAGCGGTCGGCGACGAACTCGGTCTGTCCCGGATGCGTGAAGCCGATGCCGTACATCTGCGCCTTCGACACGGGTCCCGTCACCAGCGCGCGTGCCTCCCCGGCCCGGACCACCGCGATCGCGTGTTCCAGGGCAGTCAAAGCCGCACGCGCACCATCGTCGTGGGGGGAGCCGGGCACGACCGCGCCGGTCGATCCGATGTCGATCACCGGCAGCGCCGTCGCGAAATGCCCTGCCGCGTCCCGGACGTCGCCCACCGCGACGATCGGACCGTGCCAAACGGCCGCAATGGCGCGCAGATCGGCGATCGCGACGAAGGAGGGCAGGGCATGTGCCTCGCGATGTTCCCACGCCTTGCCGATAATCTCCGGCCCGATACCGGCCGGGTCGCCCATCGACACGGCCAGCGGCGGCATCCGATCAGCGATATTCGATGACGGCATCGCGCCGCAGATCGCGCAGCTTGCCCTGGGCGCGCAGGTTGACGCGCTGCTGTTCCAGCTGCCCCTGCACCTGATCGGCGCGGGGCAGGGCACCTGCCGGCGGATCGTCGCGACCGCACAGCACCAGCGCGCGCACGCCTTCGGTCGCCGATCCGAACGCCGGGGTCGCCTGACCAACCTGCATTTTGAGCAGGATCTCCTGCAATTGCGGCGGCAGATCGCGAATGCGCTGGGTATCGTTCTGGACGACTTCGGCCTGCACGTTGGCGGCGATCTTTTCCACGCTGCCGCAACCCTGCAGGCCTTGCAGCGCCTTGCTGAACGCGGTGGCGCGCGCATTGGCGTCCGCCTGCGTGATGCCGGCGGGGAAGCGCAGCGTCATCTGCTTCAGGCTGAGCCGCGCGTCGCGGGGATCGGCGGCACCCACGCGACGCTTGTCGGTGAGGTACAGGATCGAATAGCCGCCCGGCGTCTCGATCGGGCCCGCCACCTGCCCGACGCTCATCTCCTGCGCCGCAGCCGCCAGCGCGTCCGGCAATTGCGTCGCACGCACCCAGCCCAGATCGCCGCCGACACCGCGCGTCGAAGCTTCCGAGAATTGCCGCGCATAATATTCGAACGGCTGCTGCGCCTTTTGAATCTCGCCGACGATCTGCTTTACATTGGCCACCGCGGCCTGCGCGTTGCCGTTTTCGCCGATGTAGATTTCCTTCAGCGCGAATTCCTCCGCGCCTTGCGACGCCTTGAGGCGATCGAGGATGGCGTTCACTTCTTCGTCGCCGACGTTGACGAACGGCTCGACCTTGCGACGCAGATAACGTGACCAGGCCAATTCGCCTTCGATCTGGCGGCGCAGCGAGCGATCGGACGATCCTGACTTGCGCAGATATGCGCTCAATTTGTCGACCGGCTGGTTCAGGTTACGTGCCACGCCGGCGTAGCTGCGCTGGATTTCGTCCGCGGTCACCGTGATGTCGGCGGTGCGCGCTTCCTGGATTTGCAGGGTCTCGTCGATCAACTGACGCAGCACCTGCAATTTCAGCCGCTCGCGTTCCTCCGCCGTGAGCGTCGCGTTGTTCGCCACCGCGATCAGCGAGACACGCTGATCGACGTCGGTGCCGGTGATGACCGCCCCGTTGACGATCGCCGTCGCCTTGCGGACGTTGGGATCGAGCTTCCCGAAAATCTGGAGATTCGCCGGGATATCCAGGCCACCGGTCTGCGGCACTTGCTCGTCCGGCACCGTCTGGGCCAGCGTCGATGCCGCCATGCTCAGCATGGCCGCCAAAGTGGTGGCGCGAGCGAACAGCATCCTTGTCGTCGTCTTCTTCACGCATGTACTTTCGTGAGCGGAATAGCGGTGAGCGGAATTGCTCTGCCCAAATGCCGGCGATCAGCTGAACGGCGGCTTAGCGCCCGAGGTTGGTGAACGCCAGCGTCAAGAGGAAGCGGTTGCCCGCCCGTGCATCGCCGGTGTCCTGATAATCGCGTCGCCACGTCATTCCCAGCCGCAGGCAATCGTCTTCATATTGCACGCCCAGCCTGTGGCGGATCGGGGAGAAACCGTCCGACAGCGACAACGGATCTTCATCGCGGTCGGTCAGATCGACGACGGCGGAGCCGAATGCGGACCAGAACCGGGCGAACTGCACGCGTCCCGCGACGCGCGCCTCCTCGCGGTCCTGCAAATCCTCGACCGCGAGCCCGATGTCGCGGTTCAAGCGCAGATAGCCGAGCAGGACATAGCTGGAGCGCGAACCGATCGTCGCATCGACTTCGTTGCGGCGGACCGCAAATCCGTCCTTGTCCAGGCGATAGCGGTGGACGAGCGACACGAAGTCGCCGACGCGCAATTCGCTGCGCCCGACGAAATCCGAAAAGCGATCGGCGAGGCCGGTGCCCGGATAAAGGATCGTCGGGCGGGTATCGAGGCGATAGCTTTGGCCAATCACCGTCTCGAACGTCGCGCCCGGCAGACTCAGCGCCCATTGCGCGCCATAGGTCACGCGGGTCGAATCCTCGAACCGATCGTAACCCGGGAAACGGTTGAGCGCGAAAAGGTTCGAATCGTCGAGATCGACGGAGCGCGAATCTTCGTTCGGAATCGCGAAGTTCTTGATCCGGGGCGCCGCGACGATCTGCACCCGTGGGGTCAATCGCTGCGTACCGCCCAGGAAGCTGCCGATCAGGGGCCAGCGCACGTCGATGGCGCCCAATCCGATCGCCCGGCTCTGAAACCCACTCATCCCGCCATAGACCAGGGGGCTGCTTGCCACGTCGCTGGCATTGTAGAGATCGCCGCGGGCGAGCGCGGTCAGCGTGACTTCCTGGCCCCACCGTGTGAGGCGGCGTAAATCCCACTGGGCGCTGGCGAACGCACGCTGGGTATCCTGCCCCGCCGAGCGACCGATCGCCAACGTGTTTACTTGCAGTTGCACGATGCCGCCCGCGACGGGATCGGTCAGCCGGCGACGATAGTCGATCTCAGGCAGCGCCACCGGCTGCAACCCCTGCGCATCGTCGACCCGCAGGGTCTGCACCGCCCAGCCGCTGATCGACAGATAGCTGCTGGCGTCGATATGTTCGAGCGCCAGCGTGGTGCGCAGCCGGTCTTCGCGCGAAAGATCGTACCGGCGCAGGAAGGTGCGGTCGGTAACGATGCGAAGCGAGCCCGACAGGCTCCATTCCGGGGTGAACTGGAACCGGCCGGTGCCGTCCAGATAGCCGCGAAACGCCTGTTCGGTCGCGGTCGGCGTCGTCGTCACCAGATCGTCGCTGCGCCGGCTGATGGTGCCATAGCCGGTGATGCTGATCGCGCCGAACTCGCTCAGCTGCTGATATTGCGCCTGGAGCATCGGCAACACCGACGAATACAGGCGCGGCGTGATCGTCAGCCCCTTGTCGGAGGCGAGCCGCCAATAATAGGGAACCGCCACCGACAGGCCGTTGATGCTGTCGGAGCGGATGTCCGGGCTGAGCAGGCCGCTTTCGCTGCCGCCGCCGATGGGATGGGAAAATTTGGGCAGCGGTATCGCCGGCAATCCGAACAGGTCGAGCCGCCCGCCCGCATAATAGACGCGCGATCGATCGGGGCGATAGGTGATGCGGATCGCCGTGATCTTCCACGTCGGGCTTTTCGGGCATCCCGCCGACGTCTCGACCGCGCAGGGCGTGTAGGCGGCCTGATCGAGCACGACCGTGCCGTTTTCGTCGCGCCGGCCCTTGTCCGCCGCCAGTCGTCCGCCTTTTTGCAGGACGATCAGCATATTGGCGACGACGCCGTCTTTCAGCGTATCGCCCAGCTCGATCGAATCGCCGTAAGCGATATCGCCCTGCGGGTTGGTGACCGCGATGTTGCCGGTCGCGACGACACGCCCGGTCTTGCGGTTCCACACGACCTTGTCGCCGCGCAGCCGTTGTCCTTCGCGGAACATGCGCACGTCGGTGGTGGCGGTGACGATATCCGCTTCGCTGTCATATTCCAGCGAACCGGCGCTGAACTGCACCTGATCGGCCCCGTCCGCAGCAGGTGCCGGCGCCGCCAGCGTCGACGCGGGCGGGGGGGCCACCGGACGGTCCTGCAAATCCTGCGCCGCGGCCGGAGATCCGACGAGCGCGAGCGCGACGAGCCCAGGCACGACAGACGCAGCGGCACAGCCGGCGATCAGGTTCGGACGCGATACGATGATACTGACACTCCGCTGTGGCGCGACATAGCGTCGACTGCCCACCCCACAGATGCGCGCCTATCGCATCGGAAATCGCCCGCCGCAATCACCGTCCTTGGCTTGGGAGGCGCCGAGGCATACATGGCATGCCTGTTCGACGAGAGGCCCGACACATCCATGCATATCGCCTTCACGCCCCACGCCGCGGCCGACGCCGCCATCCTGGTCCTGCCTGTGGAGAAAGATGGGCTGGCGCGGGTGCAATGGGGCGCCATCCAAGCAGTGTCGCTGGCTCAGGCGGCCGCGGAGGCGGCGCGTTTTGCCGGTGAGGCAGGCTCGATCGTCGAGCTGTTCGTGCCCGCGGGCGACGGCATCCGCCACGTGCTGCTGCTGGGCATCGGCGGCGGCGGGGACATGGATTGGGAGAAAGCGGGCGGCGCCCTGACCGCGCGGCTGCTGACCTCCGGCGCGACGACGGCCACGGTGGACGTCTCCGCCCTGGGCGTCGTGCCTGCCACGCGCGCGCTGGCCCGTTTCGCCGGCACGGCCGCGCAGCGCGCGTGGCGCCACGACATCTATCGCACGAAGCTGTCCGACAAGCAGAAGCCGACGCTGGGCGAAATCGTGATCGCCGGCGCACCCGAGGGCATGGACGCCGCCTGGGCCGCGCAGGATGCAGTGACGCAAGGCATGGCGCTGACCCGTACCCTGGTGGCCGAACCGCCCAACATCTTGTACCCCGAAAGCTTCGTGGAGCGGGTGACCGCCGACGTCGAAGGACTGGGGCTGGAGATCGTCGTCCTGGACGAAGACCAGATGCGCGACCTGAAGATGGACTCGCTGCTCGCGGTCAGCCTGGGATCGGCGCGCGAGGCGCGCGTGCTCGCGCTGAAGTGGAACGGAGCGGGGGCGGGTGATCCCGATCTCGCGCTGGTCGGCAAGGGCGTGACGTTCGACACCGGCGGTATTTCGCTGAAGCCCGGTCCTGGCATGGAGGACATGAAATGGGACATGGGCGGCGCCGGTGCGGTCGTCGGCGCGATGAAGGCGATCGCCGCGCGCAAGGCGAAAGCCAATGTCGTCGGCGTATGCGGTCTGGTCGAGAACATGCCCGATGGCGCCGCGTCGCGGCCGGGTGACGTAGTGACGTCGATGAACGGCCAGACGATCGAAATCCTGAACACCGACGCCGAGGGGCGGATGGTGCTGGCGGATGCGATCACCTGGACGCAGCAGACGTTCCGGCCGACGACGATCGTCGATCTGGCGACCCTGACCGGTGCGATGATCGTCAGCCTGGGCAACGAATATGGCGGCCTGTTCGCCAATGACGAGGATCTGGCCGGGCAACTGCTCGCCGCCAGCCTGGCGAGCGGCGACAAATTGTGGCGCTTCCCGCTGTCCGACACCTACGACAAGCTGATCGACAGCCCGATCGCCGACATGAAGCACGTCGGACCGCGCGGCGCGGGATCGATTACCGCGGCACATTTCATCCCGCGCTTCGTCGACGAAGGCGTGAAATGGGCGCACCTCGACATCGCCGGGATGGTCTGGTCCGATAAGCCCGGGAGCCACCACGACAAGGGTGCGACGGGGTACGGCGTGCGTCTGCTCGATCGCTTCGTCGCCGACAATTTCGAGAAGTAAGCGGAGGCGCGCGGCGTGCAGGTCGATTTCTACCACCTCACCGCCGCGCCCCTTGACCGTGTGCTGCCGACGCTTGCCGAAAAGGTGCTGGCCAGCGGCGCGCGCCTGCTGATCGTCGCCGGCGAAGAGGCGCAGCGGCTGCATCTCGATCGGCTGCTGTGGACGTATACGCCCGACAGCTTCCTGCCGCACGGTGTCTCGGGCGCGGAGGATGACTGCAGCCAGCCGGTGCTGATCGCCGCCGACTCATCGCCGGCCAACGGCGCGCGCAACATCCTGATCGCCGACGGGGTCTGGCGCGACGAGGCCTTGGGCTTTGACCGGGCCTTTCACCTGTTCGACGAGGACGCGATCCGTCCCGCCCGCGCAGCATGGAAGGCGCTGGCGGATCGCGACGGCGTCGAGCGGCGTTATTGGAAACAGGGCGACACCGGACGGTGGGAACAAGCCGCGTAGGTTGCATCTCGCCCCCAGCTTGCATCACACAGCCGCTCCCACTACGGGCACCGCGACCTTTCACCACATCCCTCATACCACAGGAGCCCGTGACCGTCATGGCCGCGAACCGTACCTTTTCGATCATCAAGCCCGACGCCACGCGCCGCAACCTGACCGGCGCGGTCACCAAGATGCTGGAGGAAGCCGGCCTGCGCGTCGTCGCGTCCAAGCGTATCTGGATGACGCGGGATCAGGCGGAGGGCTTTTACGCCGTCCACCGCGAGCGGCCGTTCTTCGGCGAGCTGGTCTCGTTCATGATTTCCGGCCCGGTCGTCGTGCAGGTCCTGGAAGGCGAGAACGCGATGCAGCGCAATCGCGACATCATGGGCGCCACCAACCCCGCGAACGCCGAGCCCGGCACGATCCGCAAGGAACTGGCCGAATCGATTGAGGCGAACAGCGTTCACGGTTCCGATTCGGACGAGAATGCCGAAATCGAGATCGCCTATTTCTTCAAGCCCGAAGAGATCGTCGGCTGATATGGAGTGGCGGTTGCGCCGCGCCGGCCCGGCGGATGCCGAAGCCGCGGGCATGGTCGCGACCGCCAGCTTCGTCACCGCTTTCTACGATGACCTGGCGATCGCCGACCTGATCGCGCATGTGGCGGCCAATTGCTCGGCCGCCAGATTTGCCAAATGGTTCGCCGACGGCGAGACGGTCGTGACGCTGGCCGAGCATCCCAAGACGGGCGTGCCGATCGGCTACACCGTGCTGACCGCGCCCGACCTGCCGGGCGATTTGCGCACGGGCGACGTCGAGCTGCGCCGCATTTACCTCCTGCCGATGGCGTGGGGCACGACACTTGCCGCAGACCTTCTCGCACGCGCGATCGACGATGCCCGCGCTCGGCGCGGCGATCGCATCCTGCTCGGGGTGTACGGCCGCAACTTCCGCGCGCATCGCTTCTACGAGAAGCATGGCTTCCAGCAGGTAGGCACGCGGCAGTTCATGGTCGGCGAGACGCTCCACGACGACTTCGTCTACGCGCGAGCGATTTGACGGCCGTCAGCGCTTGGGCTTTTCCTGCACCCACAGAGCATCGAGCCGGGCGGCAGTTCCACCTTGTTCGTGCAGCACCAGGCCGCGCAGCTTCACGGTGCGTCCACGCAGGACGCGCGGTTCGGTCCGCCAGGCGATATCGTAGATCGCCGTTTCCGCCCGCGGGCCGTCGCCGCCGATACAGCGGCTCTTGATGAGGATGGGCAGCATCCCTTCGCGCGTGTCGGCGCCGCCGTCCGTCAGCGTCAGCAGCGGCTTGGCAAACCAATCGGCGCGGATCGCGTGGCTGGCGGCGGTGAATTTCGGCGCGACGCCCAGCGCCTTGGGGAAGGTGACGTCGCTGGCCTGCAATTCGCAGGCGACCGCCTTGAACCCCAGGGTATCGCCGCCGGCGTCTGTGGCGATCAGCCCGACCTGGCGGCGCTGCGCCGCATCGGCCTCGCGCGCGGCGCGGCGTTCGTCGCGGCGGACGTGTTCGGCATCGCGCCGTTCGTGCCAGCTGTTCCACAAGGTCAGCGCGGCGATGATGACCCCCACCACCGCGACCAGTTCGCCGATCGAGATCCAGCGCCGGCGGATCGCACGCGCCTCTGCCCGAGCCTCGGGCGTATCGTCCGCCTCGCTCATCGGCCGCCGGCTTCCAGCGAGGCGCGCGGGCGACCAGTTCCCAGCTGACGGCGATCCGCTCGCCGACCCGGTCCCAGTGGGTGTCCGCGCGGTCGAGGCGCATCGCGATCCAGCCGGACGGGCCCAGATAGGGCGGGCGGTAATAGCAATCCGGGTCCATTTCGATCAGCATCGCCTGTTCTTCGGCGCCCGTCGTCTTGACGATGACCACGGTTTCGCCGTCGCCGTGATGATCGTGCCAGAAATAGGCGAAGAAGCGGCCGCCCTCGATATGAAAGCCGGGCGCGCCATGCGACGGGCGCTCTGCCGCACGCGGCAGCGCGAGCGCCAGTTCGCGGATGCGCGCAACGGGCACGGCGGGATCTGGGCTCATCGACGGATCCATTCGGACAGGATGCGCGGGTAGAGGCGATGTTCCTCGGCCAGCACGCGGGCAGCGAGCGTGTCGGGCGTATCGCCGGGGAGGATCGGCACTTCGGCCTGCCCCAGCACGTCGCCGGCATCCAGTTCCTCGGTCACGATGTGGACCGAGCAGCCGGCCAATGCGTCTCCCGCCGCGATCGCGCGGGCATGGGTATCGAGGCCCTTGTAACGGGGCAGCAGCGAGGGGTGGATGTTGACAATGGTGCCGCGCATGGTGTCGATGAAATGCGGCGTCAGGATGCGCATATAACCAGCGAGCGCAACGACTTGTACGGCATGTTTGTTAAATTGATCGAGGAAGGCATTTTCCGTTGCCTGGCGACCGCCGTCGCGCGGCGAACGGGCGAAGGTCGGGATGCCGCGCGCCGCTGCCCAAGCGAGGCCGGGCGCATCGGGATTGTCCGAGGCGACGAGAACGACGCGATAGCCGTCCGCCTGTTCGACCAGCGCCTGCATGTTCGAACCCCGCCCGGAGAGCAGGACGGCGACCCGCGTCATGCCTGCCTCATCGCCCGGCGCGGTCATGCGAGGTGCGTCGCCGTCCAGTCGCCACGCGCGCTCCACGTCTCGGTCGAACCCGAGACAGTGCAACCGCGCGAGCCGTGGTCGACGCGACCGATGCGCAACACTGCCTCGCCGGCCGCTTCCAGTGCGGCCGTGACTCCATCGACGGAGTCCTCCGCGACGAAAACGGCCATGCCGATGCCGCAATTGAAGGTGCGCGCCATTTCCTCGGGCTCGATCGCACCCTGCGCCTGGAGGAACGCCATCAGGCGCGGCTGTTCCCAGGCATCGGCGTCGATCGCGGCATGCGTGCCCTCCGGCAGCACGCGCGGGATATTCTCCAGCAGCCCGCCCCCGGTGATATGCGCCAGCCCCTTGATCCGGCGCTCGCGCAGCAGCGGCAGCAGGCTCTTCACGTATATGCGCGTCGGCGCCATCAGATGATCGATCAGCAAGCGATCCTGATCGAACAGGGCAGGGCGGTCCAGCTTCCACCCGCGATCCGCCGCCAACCGGCGAACGAGCGAGAAGCCGTTGGAATGAACCCCCGACGACGCCAGCCCCAGGATCACGTCCCCCGATCCGATCGCCGCACCGGTCAGCACCCGGTCGCGCTCGACCGCGCCGACGCAGAAGCCCGCGAGGTCGTAATCGCCGGGGGCGTACATGCCGGGCATTTCCGCGGTTTCGCCACCGATCAGCGCGCAGCCCGCGACGCGACATCCTTGCGCGATCGACGCGACGACGCGCTCGGCGATGTCGCCGTCCAGCTTTGCGGTGGCGTAATAGTCCAGGAAGAACAACGGCTCCGCGCCCTGCACGATCAGGTCGTTGGCGCACATCGCGACCAGATCGATGCCGACGCCTTCGTGGCGATCCCATTCGATTGCCAGCTTCAGCTTGGTGCCGACGCCGTCGTTGGCAGCGACCAGCAGGGGATCGACGAAGCCCGCCGCTTTCAGATCGAAGAACCCGCCGAACCCGCCGAGATCGGCATCGGCGCCGGCGCGGCGTGTCGCCTTTGCCAAGGGACCGATGGCCCGAACCAGGGCATTGCCCGCAGCGATCGAAACGCCGGCATCGGCATAGGTATAGGGTTCGTTGTCGGCCATGAGCGCGGCTCGTAACGACATCGCGCTTGGATTTCCACGCCCGCTTCGCCACAAGGCGGCCAACCTATGACGATCCGCCGAATTCCTGCCCTGATTGCCGCCGCCGCGCTCGTCCTGGGCAGCGGTGTGCTCGTCGCGCAGATCGACGGCGGGCGCGGAGTCGCGCCGATCGACTCGTCCGGCGCCTATGAAGTTTCCGGCGTCGCGGTGGACGTGTCGGCCAAGACCGCGCAGGCCGCGCGCCTGGGCGGGTGGCGGTTGGCGCAGCGGCGCGCGTGGACCCAATTGTCGCAGCGGCTGGGCGCCGGCGGTGCCGCGGTCGGCGACGGCACGCTCGACGCGATCGTGTCCGGCATCGTCGTGGAGCGCGAGCAGATCGGGCCGAACCGGTACATCGCCAAGCTGGGCGTACTGTTCGACCGCGCGCGTGCCGGTGCGCTGCTGGGTATTTCAGCCTATGCCGCGCGCTCCCCCGCGATGCTGGTGATCCCGTTGCAGGTGTCGGGCGGGGTGTCGCAGGTGTTCGAACAGCGCACCAACTGGCAACAGGCATGGGCGCGCTTTCGCACCGGCAACAGCACCATCGATTACGTCCGCCCGTCGGGCACCGGTGCGGACGGCCTGCTGCTCAACGCCGGTCAATTGGGGCGACCGGGGCGAGGATGGTGGCGGACGATCATCGACCAATATGGCGCGTCGGACGTGCTGATCCCGACGGTGCGCCTGTACCGGCAATGGCCCGGCGGCCCGGTGATCGGGGTGTTCGAGGCGCGTCATGGCCCCGACAATCAGATGATCGGCGGATTTACCTTGCGCGTCGGCAGCGCGGCCGGCCTGCCGCAATTGCTCGACACCGGAGTGCAGCGGCTCGACGCCTTGTACCAGCGTGCGCTGCGCGGCGGGTATCTCGATCCCGATCCCACCTTGTCGCCGCCGCCCGCCGCCGCCGCCGATGCCGAAGCGACCGACGCCATCGACGGCGACGCCGATCTTCAGGCGATCCTGGGCGATATCGCGGGCAATGCCACGGGGCAGGGGATCGCCGTCACCATCCAGTTCGACACGCCCACCGCCAGTGCGGTCGCCAATACCGAAAGCGCGTTGCGCGGGATGGCGAGCGTGCGATCGGCGCAGACGACCAGCCTGGCCCTGGGCGGCGTGTCGCTGATGCGGGTCGTGTTCGACGGCGATCCGGCGCAATTGCGCGGCAGCCTGGAAGCGCGCGGCTATCAGGTGTCGGGCAACGGCGAGACGTTGCGTATCCGGCGCGTGCCGCAATTGGTGCCGCAGGACGTGGCGGACAACGCGACAGCGCCATGACCCAGATGGCGCTGCCATTCGCCTGGCCCGCGGATCCGCGCGTCGACGCGTTCCTGACGGGCACGTCGAATGCGCAGGCGGTGCACATCATCGAACATTGGGCGACATGGCCGACCCGCGCCGCGTTGCTCACCGGCCCGCGCAAATCGGGCCGCAGCCTGCTGGCACGCATCTTCGCGGCCAAGAGCGGTGGCACCATCCTGGACGACGCCGAGCTGGTGCCCGAGGCACGGATTTTCCACGCGTGGAACGCGGCGCAAGCCGATCGGCGGCCCCTGCTGATCGTCGCCGATGCCGAACCGCCGACATGGGCGGTGCGCCTGCCCGACCTGAAATCGCGGCTGGCCGCTAGTGCCCACGCCGCGATCGGCGCGCCCGACGACGTGCTGATGCGGCGGCTGCTGGCGCATCTGTTCGACCGGCGCGGGCTCGACGCGCGGCCCGATCTGGTTGAATGGCTGGCGGCGCGGATCGAGCGCAGTCATGTGGCGGTCATGCGCGCGGTGGATGCACTGGATCAGGAAGCGATGGAACGACGCAAGCGCCTGTCCATTCCCTTCGCACGCATCACCCTGGTCGATGCCGGCATCCTGTCGGCGCGGCCACCAGAGGACAGCCAGATTTCATGACCCGCCCCGCCCATATCGCCCGCCTGGTCGAAGATGACGACGCACCGTTCGTCGGCGCCACCGACGGCCGGTATTTCAACCGCGAATTATCGTGGCTGGCGTTCAATCGGCGCGTGATGGAGGAAGCGTGCAATCCGGCGCATCCGCTGCTCGAACGCTTACGCTTCCTGTCGATCTCGGGCTCCAACCTCGACGAATTCTTCATGGTCCGCGTGGCCGGGCTGAAGGGGCAACAGGCGCAGGACGTCGATCGCCGATCCGACGACGGCCTGACCGCGGGCCAGCAGTTGAACGCGATCATCGCAGAGGCGGATCGGCTGATGGACAGCCAGCAGGCGGTGTGGGGTGACCTGCGCGTGCTGCTCGACGAAGCCGGGCTGTACGTCCTGCGCCGCGACGCCGTCGATACCGAAACCGAGGAATGGCTGGAGACGCATTTTCGCGAACAGATATTCCCGGTACTGACCCCGCAGGCGCTGGACCCCGCGCACCCGTTTCCGTTCATCCCCAACAAGGGGATGTCGGTGATCTTCGACCTGGTCCGACGCAGCGACGACGAGCCGATTCGCGAGTTGGTGATGCTTCCCGCCGCGATGGCGCGCTTCATCCGGCTGCCTGGCGAGGCGGGGCGGTATGTCGCGGTCGAATCGGTGCTGAAGCGGTTCGCGCCTTTGCTGTTCCCCGGTTACGTCGTCCACGGCGCGGCGACGTTCCGAGTGCTGCGCGACAGCGATATCGAGATCGAGGAGGAAGCCGAGGACCTCGTGCGCTATTTCGCCAATGCGATCAAACGCCGCCGCCGCGGCCGGGTGATCCGGCTGGAGCTGGAGACGGGAATGCCCGACGGGCTCGCCGCGGTGCTGAAGGAGGAATTGGGCGGCACCGACGCGATCATCACCGAAAGCGGCAACCTGCTGGGCATCAACGATCTGGAAGCGATCGTCGACGAGGATCGCCCCGACCTGAAATTTCCGCCGTTCACGCCGCGCTTTCCCGAACGCATCCGCGAATTCGGCGGCGATTGCTTTGCAGCGATCAAGGCCAAGGACATCGTCGTCCACCACCCGTACGAAACGTTCGAAGTGGTGCTCGCTTTCCTGAAACAGGCGGCGAACGACCCCGACGTGGTGGCGATCAAGCAGACCTTGTACCGCGCGGGCAAGCAGCCCGCGGTCATCAACGCGTTGATCGCCGCGGCCGAAGCGGGCAAATCGGTGACCGCGGTGGTCGAACTGAAAGCGCGCTTCGACGAGGAGCAGAACATCGTCTGGGCCTCCGCGCTGGAGCGGGCCGGCGTGCAGGTCGTCTATGGCTTCATCGACTGGAAAACGCATGCCAAGGTGTCGATGGTAGTGCGGCGCGAAGCCGGGCAGTTCCGCACCTATTGCCATTTCGGCACCGGCAATTACCATCCGATCACCGCGAAAATATACACCGATCTCAGCTTCTTCACCGCCGATCCTCGCATCGGTTCCGATGCCGCGCAGATGTTCAACTACATCACCGGCTATGTCGAACCCGTGGCGATGAACACCGTCAGCCTCTCTCCGCGCGACCTGCGCCCCAACCTGGTTGCGATGATCGATATCGAGATCGCCAACGCCCGCGCCGGCAAGCCCGCCGCGGTTTGGGCCAAGATGAACAGCCTGGTCGATGCCGCGGTGATCGAGAAGCTGTACGAAGCGAGCGAGGCCGGCGTCGTCGTCGACCTGATCGTGCGCGGCATCTGCTGCCTGCGGCCGGGCGTGGAGGGGCTGTCGAGCAACATCCGGGTCAAGTCGATCGTCGGCCGCTTCCTGGAACACAGCCGCATCTGGGCGTTCGGCAACGGCCGGGCGCTGCCCAACGACGGGGCGAAACTGTTCATCAGTTCGGCCGACTGGATGCCGCGCAACTTTGACCGGCGTGTCGAATACATGCTGCCGATCGAGAATCCGACGGTCCACGACCAGATTCTGGATCAGGTGATGGTCGCCAATCTGATCGACACCGAACAAAGCTGGACGCTGGATTCGGATGGCGGGTACAGCCGCGACGATCCGGGCGAGAAGCCGTTCAACCTGCATC
>DASTLZ010000042.1:0-6685 GCA_035714425.1 Sphingomonas sp. | reverse complement strand
AGCACCGCTTCCGCCACGAACGCCCGGTCCAGCGCCGGATCGGCCAGCGTATCGCGGACCGCCGCGATCACCGCATCATGATCCGCCCGCCCCTCGATCGCCCCGGCGACGAGCGTGTCGAGCATCAGCTGCTGCATCGCTTCGTACCGCGCGAAGGGGTCGTCATCATGGGCGCTCAAAAACGCCAAATCCGCGGCACTTCGATCGCTTTCGATGATGATCGGTGAAGAAAACCTGCGATTTATCGATAAAACAGGTCTTTCGGTGATCGCTTCCAAGGTAATTGTCATCGTCGCATCGTTCATCAGCACCAGCTGCTCGTCGGTCAGCGGCTGCCCCGTCTCGGCCCCGAACAGCCGCACTTTCAGCGGCAGGACCATCGGCTGCTTGGTGGGCTGGCCTGGCGTGACTGGCACTTTCTGCCCCAATCTCAACGTCGCACGCCCACCGCCTGCCTCATGCGACAGCGATGCGGAGACGCGCGGCGTGCCGGCCTGCGAATACCACAGACGAAACTGGGCCAGGTCGACCCCGCCGGCCTCCTCCATGCACGCGACGAAATCCTCGCACGTCGCCGCCGTGCCGTCGAAACGCTGAAAATACAGGTCGGTAGCGGCCCTGAATTTCTGCGGCCCCAGAATGGTCGCCATCATCCGCACCAGCTCGGCGCCCTTGTTATAGATGGTCGCGGTGTAAAAATTGCTGATTTCCAGATAGCTATCGGGACGCACCGGATGCGCCAGCGGCCCGGCATCCTCCGGGAACTGCGCGGCACGCAGCCCCCGCACATCCTCGATCCGCTTGACCGCCGCCGATCCCTGATCCGCGGAGAAGCCCTGATCGCGATAGACCGTGAAGCCTTCCTTCAACGACAATTGGAACCAGTCGCGGCATGTGATCCGGTTCCCGCTCCAGTTGTGGAAGTATTCGTGCGCGACGACGGCGGCAATTGCGTCATAATCGTAATCTGTCGCCGTGTCGGGATCGGCGAGGATGTAGCGGCTGTTGAAGATGTTCAGCCCCTTGTTCTCCATCGCGCCGAAATTGAAATCGTCGACTGCGACGATGTTGAACACGTCCAGATCATATTCACGACCATAGACCTGCTCGTCCCACGCCATCGCCAGCTTCAGGGCGTGCAGCGCATGGTCGGTCCGCGCCAGATCCGCCTCGCGCACCCAAATGCCCAGCGTCACGTCGCGCCCTGACATCGTCGTGAACGTCCCGCGATTGACGGCCAGATCACCGGCGACCAACGCGAACAGATAGCTGGGCTTGGGAAACGGATCGTTCCACTCCGCCCAATGCCGCCCGTCGTCCAGCACCCCCGTCGAGACCGGATCGCCATTCGCCAGAAGTACCGGATATCGCGCCGAATCCGCGGTCATCCGCACCCGGTACGTGCTCAAAACATCGGGCCGATCGGGGAACCAGGTGATCCGGCGAAACCCTTCCGCCTCACACTGCGTACACAGATTGCCGCCGCTGGCGTACAGGCCCATCAGCTGGGTGTTGCGCTCCGGCGCGATCTCCACCTCGGTCTCGATCGTGTGCGCATCACCGGTGAGCGGGATGACCAGCTGATCGCCATCGATCCGCCAGTCGTCGACGGCCATTGCGTCAACACGCACCGCCAGCGGCACCTGCCCCGCCCCGTCCAACCGGAGCGCATCGTCGCTGCCGTTGCGCACGACGGACAGGGTGGCGTGCACCCGCGTCGTCCCCGCATCGAGCGCGAAATCGAGCGTGACGTCGGGCACCAGCCATGTCGGCGGTGCGTAATCGGCGCGGCGGATGGGCTGCGCGGCGAGCGTGGGCTGGCTGGGGCTAATCTGCATATCCATGTCGGCCAATATAGCCGACCCTGCACCCACCGTCACCCATTGCACGCGCGCGGCGGCATGCTACCGTTCGCGCATTCCCCTATTCTTTCCCAATTTCATCAAGGTTTCCGGATGCTTCGCTGCCCGTTCGCGCTCGCTTTGCTGCTGTCCTTCGCCACCGTCGCGTCCGCCCGGACGCCGCCTCCGCCCTCCGCCGCTGCCCTGAACGCCCAGCTCGCCGCGCCGCTGCCGGACGATCAGGCGGCGATGAAGGCGCACGTCCTGTTCCTCGCGTCCGATGCGATGCGCGGGCGCGAGGCAGGGAGCCCGGAATATGACATCGCCGCGCAATATGTCGCCGCGCAATTCTACGCCGCCGGGCTGAAGCCCGCAGGCGACGACGGCGGCTATCTGCAACAGGTGCCGCTGGTCAGCTACAAGGCTGCGTCGCGGGGCAGCTTCGCCTTAGCACCCGCCCGTGGGGCCGCGCAGCCGCTGGTCTTCGGCACCGATTACGTGCCTGCTGCGAACCCCGCATCGGCGCGCACGAGCGTGTCAGGTGGGGTCGTCTTCGTCGGCTATGGCATCGACGCGCCGCAATTCGGCCAGCGCGATTACCGCGGCGTCGACGTTCGCGGCAAGATCGTCGCAGTCATCGGCGGCGCGCCGAAGCGGCTGGGCGGCGAAGAGCGCGCTTTCTTCGGATCGCCGCGCACCAAGTTGCAAGCCGCCGCCGCACGCGGCGCGATCGGGCTGATCCAGATCGCCAACCCACGCGCCACGCCCGCCGAACTGACGCGCATGGCGGAATCCTATGACGCCGCGCGGATCACCTGGGCGCAAGGTGACGGCACCGGTCACGCCGAAGCGCCGATCCCGGGGCTGGGCACCATCACGCCCACGGGTGCCGCCAAGCTGTTCGTTGGCGCACGCACGCCTTGGGCTCAGGTCGCGGCGCAGTCCGCGAAAGCTGCACCGCGCTATCGCTCGATGCCGCTCGCGGGCACGATGACCATCGCAACCGACACCGGCTTCACTCCGGCGCGCAGCAGCAACGTCGTCGGCATGATCCCCGGCGGCGATCCGCAATTGTCGCGCGAGGTCGTCGTGCTGTCGGCGCATCTCGACCATATCGGCGTCAGCAAGAACGGCGAAGGCGATCGCATCAACAATGGCGCGCTCGACAATGCGATCGGTATCGCCAGCCTGATCGAGGAAGCCAGACGCTTCAAATCCGGCGGGCCCGCGCCGAAACGCTCGATCCTGTTCCTGGCCGTGACGGCCGAGGAAAAAGGGCTGATCGGCAGCGCCTATTTCGCCGATCACTCGACCGTGCCGTTGTCCGCGATCGTCGCGGACGTCAATCTCGACATGCCGATCCTGACGTACCGGTTCGAGGATATGATCGTGTTCGGCGCGGATCGCTCCACGCTGGGGCCGATCGTGCGCCGCGCGGTGGCGGCTGTCGGCGTGGGCCTGTCGCCCGATCCGATGCCGGACGAAGGCATATTCGTGCGCTCCGATCATTTTCGCTTCGTCCAGAAAGGCATCCCCTCCGTCTTCCTGTGGCCCGGCCAGAAAGGCCCGGGAAAGGTCGCGGTCGAAAGCTTCATGGCCAATCGCTATCACAAGCCGGGCGACGATTTGACCCAGCCGATCCTGTGGGATCAGGGCGTCCGCTTCGTCGACACCAACTATCGGATCGCGCGCGAAATCGCCGACGCGCCCGATCGCCCGGTCTGGAACAAGGGCGACTATTTCGGCACCTTGTACAAAGGACCGATGGCGCGATAGCACCGGGCACACGAACGACAGGGGGGATGAGATGCGCATGCGCGGCGGATGGATCACCTTGGCCGCGCTGGCGGCGCTGTTGCCCGCCATCCCGGCGCACGCCCAGGGCTTCGACGTGGACGCCGCGACGCGGGCCTATCTCGATCTGCTGCAAGGCCCCGCACGTGCCAAGTCGGACGCCTATTTCGAAGGCGGCTATTGGCTGATCGCGTGGAATGCGCTGGTCGCCCTGGCCAGCTATGCGCTGCTGCTGTTCAGCGGCGCGTCGGCGCGGATGCGCGATTGGGCACAGGGTGTGACGAAGCGCCGCTGGCTTGTCACCGGCCTGTATGGCGCAGTGTTCGCGGTCGCATCGACGCTGCTGGTGCTGCCGTGGAGCATCTATACCGATTTCGTGCGTGAGGATCGTTATGGCCTGACGAGCCAGAGCTTTGCCGGCTGGGCTGGCGATTGGGCGAAGATGCTGGGCGTCAACGTCGTCGTCAGCGCGCTGTTGTTCATGGCAATCTTCGCGGTCATCCGTCGCCTGCCGCGCGCCTGGTGGGTGGTCGGGGCCGGCGTGATGACGCTGTTTGTCGCGATCGGCGCGCTGGTCGCGCCGATGTTCATCGCGCCTTTGTTCAACACCTACACCGAAATGCCGGCCGGTCCGCTGCGCGACCGTATCGTCGCGGTGGCGGGAGCCAATGCGATCCCGGCCGAGCACATCTATGTCAGCGACGCATCGCGCCAGACCAAGCGGATTTCGGCCAACGTCTCCGGCCTGGGGCCGACGATCCGCATCACCCTGAACGACAATCTGCTGAACCGCACCGGCCCCGACGAAGTGTTGTCGGTGATGGGGCACGAGATGGGGCATTACGTTCTGGGCCACGTCATTAACCTGATCGTCGCATTCGCGATCGCCTCGCTCGCGATCTTCTTCGTCCTGTCGCGCGCGGCCCCGCGGCTGATCGCGCGCTTTCCAAGGTGGCGCGTACGCGACGTCGCCGATCCTGCGGCGGCGCCGGTCCTGCTGGGGCTGGCGACGGTCGCAGGCCTGGTGCTGACGCCTCTGGCCAACAGCTTCATCCGCCATAACGAAAGCGCCGCCGACGCCTTCGGCCTGAACGCTGCGCGCGAGCCGGACGGCTTTGCCAAGGTGGCGATGCGCTTGTCCGAATACCGCAAGATCGAACCTGGCCCCTGGGAGGAAATGCTTTTCTTCGATCACCCGTCGGGCGCGACGCGGGTGCGTATGGCGATGCAGTGGAAGAAGGATCACGTCCCCGGCGCGACGGTCGTCCGGCCGACGATCAAGTTCGACTGACTGCCATGTCCCGCCTGCTGATCTTCGGGCTGGGCTATACCGCGCGGGCAATGGCGGCGCGGCTGACAGGCGAAGGTTGGCTCGTCAACGGCACCACCCGCGACGGACGCAGCGGCAGCATCCGCTTCGACGATGGCGCGGCAGTGGCGCGCGAACTGGCAGCGGCGACCCACATCCTGTCCTCGGTGCCGCCAGAGCGTGATGAAGACGCGGTCCTCGCACGTTACGGAACGCCATTGGCGCAAACGGGTGCGTGGATCGGCTATCTGTCATCGACGGGCGTCTATGGTGACGCTGGTGGTGCATGGGTGGACGAAAGCGCGCCTTTGCACGGTCGTCGCGGTGCGCGGCGGGACGCGGATACCCGCTGGCTCGCCCTGGGAGCGCGCGTCTTTCGGCTGCCGGGCATCTACGGCCCCGGCCGCTCCGCCCTCGAACGCGTGGCGGCGGGGCAGGCGCATCGCACAGGGCTGGCCGATCAGGTGTTCAGCCGCGTGCATGTCGACGATATCGTCGCCGGGGTCATCGCCGGTTTTGCCGGGCCGTCCGGCGCCTACAATCTCGCCGACGACGTGCCGTGCGCGCAGGACGCGGTCATCGAACATGCGGCGATGCTGCTCGGACTACCGCTCCCGCCGGTCGTGCCGGTCGCCAGCCTGTCGCCGCAGGCCCGCGCTTTCTATGCGGAGAACAGACGGGTCGCGAACGCGAAAGCGCGGCGCGTGCTGGGCTGGCAGCCGCGCTATCGCGATTACCGCGCCGGCCTGCGCGCGGTCAGCGCGATGACGAGCCCGATACCCGTCAGCACCGCCCCCGCCCCCGCGAGCAGCGACCAGCGATAGCCTTCGAACGTCGTCGACAGCAGCATGGCGATCACCGGCACGATCACGCCGGAATACGCCGCCTTGGCCGGGCCGATGGTGCGGATCACCTGAAAATACAGCGGGAACGCCAGCGCCGACGCCGCCAGGGCGAGATAGAGGATGCCGGCGGCATAGCCCCACCGCCACTCGACCACCGGCGGCCCGGCCATCGCAAGCGCGAACAGCGCATCGATGGCGGCGCCGATCAGCATCGCGATCGCCAGTGTGGGGATCATCGGATAGGCGCGCGCGGTCTTCGTCGCCTGCAACACGTTCGCGCTCGACGCCGACAGGATCGCGCAAAAGGTCAAGCCGATGCCGATCAGCGACGCCTCCGGCCCATGCGGATCGCTGCGCACTTCGTGGATGAACAGCAACGCGATGCCGCAAATCGCCACCAGCGAGCCGGCGATCAACTGCCGCCCCAGCCGCTGACCCAGGAAGATGCGGCCGAGGACCGCATTGGGCACCATCAGCAGCCCGAAGATCACCGCCACCAGCCCCGACGTGATGAACCCTTCGGCGCGGTAGACGAAATTGAAGTTCAAGCAGAATTGCGCGATGCCGATGATCGCCGCAAAGCCCAGCCCGCGCGGCGGCAGCCGCAGGCTTTCCCCTCGGAAGACGGCATAGCCGGCCATCGCCAGCCCGGCGATGGCAAAGCGATAGCTGACCGACCACGCCGGCGGAACGATCGAAATCTGGTCGCGGATGATGAGCCACGTCGATCCCCAGATCAGCGTCACGATCGCGAACGGGATCAGCACACCCGCGCGGGTCGATTGCGGCCGATCGGTCAAACGTTTTGCATCACAAGGCGGCGATCGCATCGGCCAGGGCGGCGACATGGCCGGCATCGGTGTCCCATGCGGTGACCAGCCTGATCTCCCCGTCCG
>DASTLZ010000041.1:0-5875 GCA_035714425.1 Sphingomonas sp. | reverse complement strand
CGGATCGGCTGTTTGCGCGGCAATTCGCTGACCGCGCCGATGATTGTCTGGAAGAAGCCGGGATCGTCGCCGCCGCGCGCCAGCCTGATCTTCATGCCCGGCGCCGGATCGATATAGACGAAGCGGCGATCGATCTCGCGGCGCGCCGGCCGCTGTTTCAGCGCCTCGATCGCGGGACGAAAAGGGGCGTTGGCGAGGACCGAGCCGTCGATCAACACCGCCCGGTCTGCGGCGTTGGCGGCGGCGTGACGGGGCAGCACGCGGGCGAGGAAATCGCGCCGGCCCGCCCAGTCGAGCCCGCGCTCGGCCAGCACGCCGTCCAGTTCGCGCACCGTGAACGGCGGGAATGCGCCGGGGAAGCTGGACGTGGCGCGCGCGGCGAAGGCGAGTTCGGCGGCGACCGCCAGCGTGTCGCACGGCATGCCGCCATCGGAAAAACCGATGACGAGGCGATGTTCGGTCTCGACCACTTCGGGCGGCGAATGGAGGGTGAGGCGTTCGGGGTGGCCGGTGAAATCGGTGACGGTGACGAACAGGTCGAGCGGCTGGCCGGGCGGCAGCAGGCGGGGTCCGCGCGCGCCTGTTTCCATCGCGGCGAGCGCATCGAGCAACAGCCGGGTCAGGATCGCGCCGCCGAACGGTGGCTCGAACCAGCGCGAGCGGACGAAGTGCGACAATTTGGCGCGCACTTCGTCGCGGGTGGTGCGGTCGGTCTCGCGCGCGGCGGTGTCTTCTGCGGTGCGGCCGGCGGCCATCCACGCGAGGGGAAGCGCCCACAGCTTCGACATGCGCGATCGGGGTGCGGCCTGCGGATCGATCAACGCCTCCACGTCGGCCGATTCGAGCCAGAGGTCGGTCAGCGGATCGAGCGACTGGCCGGTGGCGACCGCCTGCGCCAGGAAGACGCCGTTGATCCCGCCCGCGCTGGCGCCCGCGATGATATCCGCCAGCACGCGCACGCGCATGCCGCTGCGTCCCTCCATCTCGTCGAGCAAAGCGTGATAGACGGCTTCGCTGCCGCCGGTCGGCGGTGTCCCGTCGGCGCGGTTGCGGCTGGCGCGGGCCAGATGCCAGACTTCCTTGGTGATGCCGTGCATGTACACCGCCAGGCTGATCCCGCCGTAGCAGACGAGCGCGAGGCGGAGTTCCTTTTCGCGCATCAGCAGGCGTCCAGGACCGCCCAGATCGGCAGATGATCCGATGCCTTGCGCGCGGTGGCGCTGCTATGGACGCCGCAATCGACGATGCGCAGATCGCGCGACACCATGATGCGATCGAGCCGGCCGACCGGCCTGCGTGCGTGGAAGCTGGGGCCGGTCGCGGCGAAGTCGTGGTCGCGGGCGAAGTCGCGCAGGCAGCCGGCGGCGGCGGTCCATTCGTTCAGGTCGCCCATCATGACGACCGGCATAGCGTGGGTGCGCGACTGCACCTGATGGATGATGGCCCCCGCCTGACGCCGGCGCCAGAGGCCCGACAGATCGAGGTGCATGCCCACGACGCGAATCGGGCCGTGCGCGGTTTCCACATCCGCCATGACCGCGCCGCGCGGCTCCAGCGTGGGAAGGTGCAATGCTTCGCAATCCAGGATGCGCGACGATTTGCGGACGAGCAGCGCGTTGCCATGCCAGCCCATCGACAGCGCGCGCAGCCCGACGGGCACCGGTTTCCAGTCGCTGTGATCCTCCAGCAGGCGCAGCGGCAGCACGCCGGCACGCTGGCCGAAGCGGCGGTCGGCTTCCTGAAGCGCGATCACATCGGCATCGACTTCGCGCAGCACCTCCAGGATGCGTTCGGGGCTGTGGCGGCGATCGGTGCCGACCCCCTTGTGCATGTTGTAGCTGGCGACCTTCAGCATCTGCGCAGCGCTATCCCAGGATGATGGTGCCGGTTGCAGGAATCGAACCCGCGACATCCAGTTTACAAAACTGGCGCTCTACCAACTGAGCTAAACCGGCCCGGTGCCCCTAAATGCGTCAGGTTACGCCGAAGGTCCAGCCTTCGGTGCTTGCGACGTGCGGCGTCATGCCGGCGGGAGCCCACAATTCGGTCCGCCGCCAATCGGCGCGCAGCCAGGCGGCGGTGAGGAGTGCGTCGCTCTTGTGATCGTCGATCGGGCCACTGCCGCCCCCGATGCTGCTCCATGTCGCGCTGCCGATCGCGGCGAGGGCGGTATCGAGCGATTCGTGGGTGGTCATCTTCGTGCGACCGCGGGGACGGCCGGCGGCGAGTGCTGCGATACTGGTGTAGATTTCGAGCAGGAGCGCGCCGTGGCCGGGATCGGCGTCGAACGGCCAGATCGGCATGGCGGCGCCCAGGCGGTGGACGACGCGCATGCCCGTCAGGCTGGACTTGCCGACCTGCGCCGCGCCGACGAGGTTGAAGTTGCTGTACGGGCTGAGGCCCTGGCGGCGCTGCGCCTCTTCGGTCACGCGCAGGCGGCCTCGGCCGGTGCCGAACAGGTCGCCGGTGCGGCCGCCGTGGCGGCGGAAATGGCGCGCGGCGTGGGGGTGATCGACGAAGCTGGTGGCGGCCAGATGCGGATCGGGCGCACACAGCCGGTCGACCAACGCCCAGAGCGCGCGCGCATCCGCCGGGCTTTCCGACCAGCCGGGGAAGAACGCGCCGGCATCCAGAAACGGCAGCGACAGACCGAGATCGACGCCGATCACGGTGTCGCTGCCCGCCTGATCGCATATCCAGCGCGCGACGTCGGTGCGCGACCAGATCGCGTCGGGGCGGATCAGCTGCGGCGGTGCCTCGCCGGCCTCCGCCAGTGCGACGGCGATGCCGCGCTGGCGCGGACCCACGGCGCCGGACCAGTCGATCGCTGCGAAGCGCGCGAAACGATCAGGGACGATCGCCGAACTCCCCCCACGCCGTGCGCCCGCCTTGATCGCGGGCTGGCCGTGGGATGTGGACGCGACGGTGTGGGTGAGGGCATGAGCGGCGACTGTGTCCCCGTCACGCATCGCGGGTCTGCCGGTGCGCGTCCCACCATGCCAGCCGCTCCGCGATCCGCTTTTCGAAGCCGCGCTCGCTGGGTTCGTAGAAGCGTTGCGGCGGTAGGGCGTCGGGCCAGTAATCGGCACCGGAGAAACCGTCCTCGGCATCATGGTCGTAGGCGTAGCCCTTGCCGTAGCCGAGGTCGCGCATCAGCTTCGTCGGGGCGCCGAGGATGTGCTTGGGCGGGCTGAGCGAACCATGTTCCTTCGCGGTCGCCCATGCGGCTTTCTGCGCCATGTAGACGGCGTTCGATTTGGGGGCGGTGGCGAGGTAGACGCAGGCTTGGGCGATGGCGAGTTCGCCTTCCGGGCTGCCAAGGAAGTCGTAGGTGTCCTTGGCCGCGATGCACTGGACCAGCGCCTGCGGATCGGCCAGGCCGATGTCCTCGACCGCGGCACGGGTCAGGCGGCGCAGGACGTACAATGGCTCCTCCCCGGCGGTGAGCATGCGGGCGAGATAGTAGAGCGCGGCTTGCGGGTCGCTGCCGCGGATCGATTTGTGGAGCGCGCTGATGAGTCCGTAATGGCCTTCGCGGTCCTTGTCGTACACCGCGACCCGGCGTTGCAGGAACGCGGCGAGGCCGGCGGGGTCGAGGGGTTCGGGCAAGGCGACGGCGAACAACGTCTCGACCTGATTGAGCAGGAACCGCCCGTCGCCATCGGCGCTGGCGACCAGCGCATCGCGCGCGTCGGGGGTCAGCGGCAGCTGCGCACCCGTCAGGCTTTGCGCGCGGTCGATCAACTGGTTCAGCGCGGCGTGGTCGAGCCGCTGGAGGACGAGCACCTGCGCGCGGCTGAGCAGCGCGGAGTTGAGTTCGAACGAGGGGTTTTCGGTCGTCGCGCCGACCAGTGTGACCGTGCCGTCCTCGACATAGGGCAGGAATCCGTCCTGTTGCGCGCGATTGAAGCGGTGGATTTCGTCGACGAACAGCAAGGTGCGGGTCGCGATACGGGCTTGATCGCGTGCCTCCGCGAACACCTTCTTCAGATCCGCCACGCCGGAGAAGACGGCCGAAATGGCGACGAATCGCAGGCCCACGGCATCGGCGAGCAATCGCGCGATGGTGGTCTTGCCGGTGCCCGGCGGCCCCCACAGGATCATCGACGACAGCCGCCCAGCCGCGACCATCCGCCCGATCGCGCCCCGCGCGCCGGTCAGATGATCCTGACCGATCACGTCGGCGAGCGTGTTGGGGCGCAGGCGATCGGCGAGAGGCGCGTCGGGCGGCGGCACTTTCGGTGCAGTGGCGGGATCGAGCCCGGGGAAAAGATCGGCCATCGCCGCAGGATAGAGCGCTGCGGGCGATCCGTCATGCTCCGAACAAGATCGTACAAAGATATATCTCGATTGTTCTTGCGTCACTGCTCATAAGATATATCTAGGCTGCATCACCGAACAGAAGGAAATGTGATGTTCAACGTAAATCGAGGCCGCGGTGGCGGCATGGGACTGCATATGGGACGGGGCATGCGCGGCCCCGGTTTCGGGCAGGGGCCGCGCGGCGGGGGCGGCGGGCCGGGTGGCCGTGGCCGGCGGATGTTCGACGGGGGCGAATTGCGGCTGGTGCTGCTCAAGCTGATCGCCGACGAACCGCGCCACGGCTATGACGTGATCCGCGCGATCGAGGCGATGACCGGCGAGGCGTACAAGCCCAGTCCGGGCGTGGTCTATCCGACGCTGACCTTGCTCGACGAGATGGGACTGATCGAGGAACAGGCGGCGGAGGGTGCCAAGAAGCGCTTCACCACGACCGAAGCGGGCCGCGCGCACCTGGGCGAGAACCAGCAGGCGGTCGATGCGCTGATGATCCGGCTGGCCGAGGTCGGCGAGCGCAGCGCGCGGACCGACGGTGCGCCGGTGCGCCGGGCGATGGGCAACCTTCGCCAGGCGCTGCGCGATCGGCTGGGCCGCAAAGACGTGGGCGATGCGACCCTGCACGAAGCGGTCGCGCTGATCGACGGGGTGGCGCAGCAGATCGAACGGTTGCCGTAACTTCAGGCGGTGCGGCGCTCTGCCAATAGTGCCAGATAGGTGTCGAGAACCGCCCGGTTCGCGACATCCCAGCGATAGCCGGCCGCGCGCGCGCGGCCGGCTTCGCCCATTCGGACGCGCAAGGTACGATCGGCGACGATGCACGCGATGGCATCCGCATATCCGCGGATATCGCGCGGCGGCACCAGGAACCCGGTTTCGCCATCGACCACCAGATCGACCGCCCCCGTCGCGCGCGCCGCGACTACCGGTACGCTGGCGGCCATCGCCTCCGTCGTCACGTTGCCGAACGTCTCCGTGACCGATGGATTGAAGAACACGTCCATCGACGCGACCGCGCGGCCCAGCGCATCGCCGGCCTGGAACCCGGCAAAGACGGCTTCGGGCACACGCCGGGCGAACCATGCGCGCGCCGGGCCTTCGCCGACGATCAGGACGCGGTGGGCGACGCCGCGCCGACGTAATTCGGTCACGACGTCGGCGAAGACATCCAGCCCCTTTTCCTTGACCAGCCGGCCGAGGAACCCGACCAATATGTCGTCATCCGCGATGCCCAGCGAACGCCGCCATACGAGATCGCGGCGTTCGGGCGCGAAGCGATCGTGGTCGATGCCGCGCGACCAGATGCCGATGGGCGTGGTCACGCCCCATTGGCGGAGCAGGCTGCCCATGCTGGGGCTGGGCACGAGCACGCGGTCGACCTTGTTGTAGAAGCGCGTCTGCATGCGTTCGATCAGCGGCTCGACGAAGGCGAGATGGTAATAGCGAAAATACGTCTCGAACCGGGTGTGCAGCGAGGCCACCGACGGGATGCCGCGATCGCGCGCGTAGCGCACCGCGGCATGGCCCAGAAACTCGGGCGCCGAGACGTGGATGATAT
>DASTLZ010000040.1:0-4191 GCA_035714425.1 Sphingomonas sp. | reverse complement strand
AAAAGCCGACAGGGGAAGCATCGCCGCCACTGCCGCCGCTATCATGCGCACGGCCATCATGGTGCCATATCCCCGTCGTGCCGCATCAACATGCGCAAGTCCTTCCAGCAATCCGCCTTGCACGCCGGCTTCTCGATCAGGAAGCGCGGGTGGTATGTCGCCGCCGCTGATACCGTTCCGCGGTCGTGGTTAACAGCATGTAAATTGCCCCGCGCCTCGCCCACGTCGGCCGACAGGATAGCTTGGCTCGCCGCCTTGCCCAGCAGCAGCAGCCGTTTCGGTTCGACCAGCGCGATATGATGTCGTGCCAGTTCGCCAAGCCGTGCCTCGACCTCGCGCGGCATCCGGCCCGCGGTTGGGCGACGCCAGCACAAGGCGGCGACGTGGACGTCCTCCCGCGCCAGCCCGATCGCCGCGAGCATCCGCGCGAAAAGCCGGCCGCTGGCGCCCCCGCCCAGCAGCACGCCTTCGTCGTCGCGGTCGGGACAATCTGCCAGCACCATCAGCGCGGGCGAGGCCGGGCCGCTGGACGCGATCGTAGGGCCAGACCAGCCTGCATCCGGCGCATCGCCCCCACCGCGCCACGCGAGAAACTCCGCCAAGGTTACGGGAAGCGCAGGCGAGCCGTTCGCCGGCGCAGGCACGGCGGCCAGGGCGGCTGGCTCTGCCAGCCAGTCGTGCGGCGCGTCGTCGACGAGCGCGTCGACGCCGGCATCGCGCCACCATTCCAGTGCGCTCGCCGTCGCTGCTGCCCAATCGTAATTCTCGTCCACCCCCATCGTACGCATCATGCTGCACGGTTGACGTTTTCGTCAACTTGGCCAATCGGTATTTTGGACAGGACGAGGCGGAGCTGCGCCCAGACGGGTGACGCTACGGCCGCCTTCGCCGGGAGTGGAAGTGATGAACGAACGCGAGTCGATGCCCTATGACGTGGTCATCGTCGGTGCAGGGCCGGCGGGGCTCTCCGCTGCGATCCGTCTGAAACAACTGGCGAACGAGAGCGGCACCGAGCTTTCGGTGTGCGTACTGGAAAAAGGATCGGAAGTCGGCGCGCATATCCTGTCGGGCGCGGTGATCGATCCCGTCGGCATGGATAAACTGATCCCCGACTGGCGCGACACCGATTGCCCGCTGGCGGAAACGCCGGTGACCGAAAACCTGCATTGGGTGCTGACCGCGGGCAAGCAATACAGTCTGCCGCACCTGCTGACCCCGTCGTTCCTCCACAACAAGGGCACGTATACGTGCAGTCTAGCGGCGCTGTGCCGGTGGCTGGCGGGTCGGGCCGAGGAATTGGGGGTCGAGATCTTCCCCGGTTTCGCGGCGGCCGAAGTGCTGTTCAACGAGGACGGATCGGTCAAAGGCGTCGCGACAGGCGACATGGGCGTCGCGCGCGACGGCACCCACAAGAGCGATTATACGCCGGGCCTGGAAATCCACGCCAAATATACCTTCTTCGCAGAAGGCGTGCGCGGGCATCTGACCAAGGAAGTCATCCGCACCTTCGACTTGGCGCGCGACAGCGATCCTCAGGTTTACGGCCTGGGCGTGAAGGAATTGTGGGACATCGCGCCCGACAAGCACGTTCCCGGTCGCGTCATCCACACGCAGGGCTGGCCACTCGGCGACGATGCTAATGGCGGCGGGTTTTTGTATCACCAGGCGAACGGCCAGGTCGCGTTGGGGTTCGTGACGTGGCTAAGCTACACCAATCCCTACACGTCGCCGTTCCAGGAAATGCAGAAGTGGAAGACTCATCCGTCGATCGCCGCGCTGCTGGAGGGGGGAAAGCGCGTCAGTTACGGTGCGCGTGCGATCAACGACGGCGGGCTTCAGTCGATCCCCAAGCTGGTATTCCCCGGCGGTGCGCTGATCGGCTGTTCCGCCGGCTTCCTCAACGTGCCGCGGATCAAGGGCACCCACGGGGCGCAGCTGTCCGCCATGATGGCCGCGGAAGCGGCATTCGCGGCGATCGCAGCCGATCGCCAGCATGACGAACTGGTCGCATATCCGCAGGCGTTCGATACGTCGGCGCTGAAGAAGGAGTTGTCGGTCGTCCGCAATGTCGTGCCGCTGGTCAAGAAGTTCGGCGACCTGATCGGATCGGGCCTGTCGGGCATGACGATGTGGGCGGAGAATTTCGGTGTGAAGATGCCCTTCACCCTGAAGCATCACCCCGATCACGAAAGCCTGTGGCGCAAGGATCTGGTCAGGCCCCCCGTCTATCCCAAGCCGGATGGCAAGCTGACGTTCGATCGGCTGTCTTCGGTGTTCCTGTCGAACACCAATCACGAGGAGGACCAGCCGGTCCACCTGACGCTGCGCGATCCCGATGTGCCGGTGAAATATGATCTGCCGATGTATGACGAGCCGGCGCAGCGCTATTGCCCGGCGGGCGTGTACGAGATCGTCGGCGAGGACGTCGGCGATCCGAAGTTCGTCATCAACGCGCAGAATTGCGTGCATTGCAAGACGTGCGACATCAAGGACCCGACGCAGAACATCAATTGGGTGGTCCCCGAAGGCGGGGGCGGGCCGAACTACCCGAATATGTAGGCGCGCGGCCAAGGCGCAGCGAAGCTGCGCCGCGCAGGCCCGAGCGCGCCCGGCCGGCGGCACCGTAAGCGCCGACCGACGACGCGGGATTTACTCCCGCGTCGGCTCGCGTCACAGCGCCCGGGTGATAACCGAACCCGCCCCCGCCAAGATCAACCTCGCGTTGCACGTCCGTGCGCGGCGGCCGGACGGCTATCACGACATCGAGACGCTGTTCGCCTTCTGCGCGGATGGCGACGAAGTGCGCATCGCATTGGCGGAGGCCGACAGCTTCGCGGTCGAAGGGCCGTTTGCGACTGGGTTGGCGGGGGAGAGCGACAATCTCGTCACGCGCGCGGCGCGGGCGTTCGTGGCGACGTTCGGGACCGCGCAGAAGCATGCGATCGTCCTCGACAAGCGGCTGCCGATCGCATCGGGGATCGGCGGCGGTTCGGCGGATGCGGCGGCGGCGTTGCGGGCGCTCGGGCGATTGCACGGCGTCGCGCACGACGATGTGCGGCTGGCAGGCGTTGCCGGAGCGCTTGGCGCCGACGTGCCGGCATGCCTCGACGGACGGACGACGCTGGGGACGGGCAGGGGCGACGCGCTGGTGCCGGTCGATGGGCTTGCGGGAATGCCGGTGCTGCTGGTCAACCCGCTGGTGGCGGTGTCGACGGGTGCGGTGTTCGCGCGCTGGGATGGGATCGACCGCGGCGGCATCGCATCGGGCGAAACGCTCGCACGGGCGAAGCAAGGGCGCAACGATCTGGAGCCGGGCGCGCGGGCCGTCGCGCCGGCGATCGGCCACGTCCGCGCTTTGCTTGACGCGGCAAATGGCCGGGTCCTTTCGCGGATGTCCGGGTCGGGTGCGACGTGCTTCGCGCTGTTCGATAGCCAGCATGCGCGCGACGCGGCGGCACGCGATGCAGCGGCGCGGGGATGGTGGACGCTGGCGAGCGTTCTTCGCTAAAACACGTCGTTCGCCACTTGTTCTCCCGGAACAGACCATATACAACGTGATTCGACGCGTTGAACGCCACGCGCGCATGTTTTAGCGAAGGGTCTCCTCATGGCTGCCAATCTGAAAGTGATCGACACCGGCATGGCTACCGCAAACGCAGACCGGCAGAAGGCGCTCGACGCCGCGCTGGCGCAAATCGACCGGGCCTTCGGCAAGGGCTCGGCGATGAAGCTGGGTTCGAAACAATCGATGGAGGTCGAGACGATCTCGACCGGCTCGTTGGGCCTGGACATCGCGCTGGGCGTGGGTGGTCTTCCGCGGGGGCGGGTGATCGAAGTGTATGGGCCGGAATCGTCGGGCAAGACGACGCTGGCGCTGCATGTGATCGCCGAGGCGCAGAAGGGCGGCGGCACCGCCGCGTTCGTCGATGCCGAGCACGCGCTCGACCCGGTCTATGCTAAGAAGCTGGGCGTCAACATCGACGAGCTGATCGTGTCGCAGCCCGACACCGGCGAGCAGGCGCTTGAAATCGTCGATACGTTGGTCCGCTCGAACGCAATCGACGTGCTGGTGATCGATTCGGTTGCCGCACTGGTGCCGCGCGCGGAGATCGAGGGCGAGATGGGCGACAGCCACGTCGGCTTGCAGGCGCGGCTGATGAGCCAGTCCTTGCGCAAGTTGACCGGGTCGAT
>DASTLZ010000039.1:0-12368 GCA_035714425.1 Sphingomonas sp. | reverse complement strand
AGGGGATGTTCATGGTTGTGTGCGTTTGCAATGCCATCCGGGAAAACCAGGTCCGCGACGCTGCCCGTTCCGGCGCGATCACCGCATGCCAGGCGTATCGAGCACTGGGGCGCCAGCCGAAATGCGGCCAATGCGTGCCTTTTGCGCGCGCCATCATCGACGCGGAGCGCGCAGCCGCCTAAGCTGGGTCCGGACAAGCGAAGGAGCGAGCGGAGCTATGGCGATGAAGGGCGACCCTGGGGTCATCGACCTGTTGAACGAAGCGCTCAAGAACGAGCTGACGGCGATCAACCAATATTTCCTGCACTATCGGATGCTCGATCATTGGGGCGTCTACAAGCTGGCGCAATACGAATATAAGGAATCGATCGACGAGATGCGCCATGCCGACTGGCTGGCCGAGCGCATCCTGTTCCTGGATGGATTGCCGAATTTTCAATTGCTTGGACGGCTGCGCATCGGCGAGTCGGTCGAGGAAGTGCTGAAATCCGACCTGGCGATGGAGATCGAGGCGGTCGGCCAGCTCCGCGGCGCGATCGCGTATTGCGAACAGGCGAAGGACTTCATCAGCCGCGACCTGTTCGCCCGCATCCTGGCGAGCGAGGAAGAACATGTCGACACGCTGGAACGGCAGTTCGAGATGATCGCCCGCATGGGCATCCAGAATTACATCCAGTTGAATTCAGTCGCGGAAAACGACTCGCCCAAGTCCGGCGGCGCTTCCTAACTGAAGCCCAGGAGTCCGTGGGAAACGCGCAACGACGCGTTTCCCAGATCCCTAAGCCCGGCCGAAGCTTCCGGGGCGGCGGCCGAATCCGGCGCTTGCTCCGGGGGTGGCCGGGCGGCGTGCCACCACCGGGTTCGATTCGCGTTCCAGCAGCGCCAGCGTCGCCTCGAACGTCGGGCGGAGCGACGCGACATGGGCGATCGCCGCGGAGGGATCGTCGCGGGTCTCGACGCAGTCACGCGCGATACCCTCGATCGTCTCCGCCAGGCTGGCAAGCGGCTGCGCCCCGAATTGGCGTGCTTCGCCTTTCAGGGTATGAGCGGGAATCACCATCGCCGCGGCGTTGTTCTGACGCACGGCGGCTTCGATCGCCGCGACCGATTTGATCCCGTCTTCACGAAAATAGCCGAGGATGCGTACGAAACCCGTACCCAGCAGGATGCGCGCCTGCGTGAAGGCGTTCCAATCGACCAAAGTGCTGCCTTCGAACGACACGTCGCCTGTCCCCTACCCGTCCGGCCGAAGCCGAAGGTTCGAGGAAACGTCTACGCCCGCCTGGTAAATTTTGTGTTGCCGCCCTGCGGTCCATCGGCGTCGAACGGGTTTTTCGGCGCGCGCAAGGTCAGGCGCACGGGGACCGCACCGAAGCCCAATTCCTTGCGCATCGAATTGACCAGATAGCGTTCGTAGCTGGCGGGCAGATGATCGACGCGGGTGCCGAAGATGACGAAGCTGGGCGGTCGCGACTTCACCTGGGTGACGTAGCGCATCTTGATCCGCTTGCCGCCGGGGGCGGGCGGCGGATTCGCCTCGATCGCGCGTTCGAACCAGCGGTTGAGTTCGCCGGTGCCGACCCGCTTCGACCAGGCTTCGCGCGCGTCGAACGCCGCCTGGATCAACTGATCGATGCCTTTGCCGGTCGCGCCGGACACGGTCATCACCGTCACGCCCTTGACCTGGCTCAGCCCGTCTTCGAGCGCGCGCTTGACCCCGTTGAACAGGGACGAGGCGTTTTCCGCGATGTCCCATTTGTTCAGCGCGATGACCAGCGCGCGGCCTTCCTCCAGCACGCGGTCCGCGATGCGCAGATCCTGCGCTTCCAGGCCTAGCGTCGCATCGAGCAGCAGCACCACGACTTCCGCGAAATCGACGGCATGGAGCGCGTCGGCGACCGACAGTTTCTCCAGCTTGTCCTGCACCTTGGCGCGCTTGCGCATGCCCGCGGTGTCGATCAGGCGGACGGGACGGGCTTCGCCGCCCGCGGGTTCCCACATCCAGTCGATCGCGATCGAATCGCGCGTGATCCCGGCTTCCGGGCCGGTAATCATCCGCTCCTCGCCCAGCATGCGGTTGACCAGGGTCGACTTGCCCGCGTTGGGGCGGCCGACGATGGCCAGCTTCAGGGGGGCGTCAGGGTTCTCGTCCTCGACCTCTTCCTCGGCGGGTTCGCGGTCGATGAACGGCAACAGCGCGTCGAACAGATCGGCCAGCCCTTCGCCGTGTTCGGCCGATAGCGGGACCGCGTCGCCGAAGCCCAGCGCGAGTGCGTCGAGGATGCCCTGTTCGCCGGCTCGCCCTTCGGCCTTGTTGGCAGCGAGGATGACGGGAGTCTTCGATCCGCGCAGCCAGCGGCCGATTTCCTCGTCCAGCGGCACGATCCCGGCGCGCGCGTCGATCAGGAACAGCGCGACATCGGCTTCCGCCACCGCGCTTTCGGTCTGGCGGCGCATCCGGCCGGGCAAGGTCTGCGGGTCCTGATCCTCGTAGCCCGCGGTATCCATGACACGGAAATCGAGGCCCAGCATATGGGCATCGCCCTCCCGCCGATCACGCGTGACGCCGGGGCGATCGTCGACCAGCGCCAACTTCTTGCCGACGAGGCGGTTGAACAGGGTCGATTTGCCGACATTGGGGCGGCCGACGATTGCGACCACGGGGAGTTTGGACATGATCCCCTCCTACATCGGGCGGGCCATCACCGATAGGCGCTGATCCGGCCTTTCTGATCCAGGACATACAGCGTCGAATTGGCGACGATCGGCGGCAGCGTGAACGGCGTCTTGGTTTCCACCGTCGTCTGCACCGCGCCGTCGCCCGGGTTGACGTAGACGATGTGGCCCAGCGAATTGGTCAGTACCAGCCGGCCGCCGGCCAGCACCGGGCCGAACCAGGTTACCGGGTCCGACTTCTTCTTTTCGTTGCGGAAATGCTGGAGCTGGCTAATCCAGCGAGCCTTGCCGTTCGACCGTGCGAGGCAGACCAGGCGCGCGTCGTCGGTCACGATGAACAGCCATTCGCCCGCGATCCACGGCGTGGAGATGCCGGCGAAATTCTGTTCCCACAGCCGCTGCCCCGTCGACAGATCGAGGGCGACCATGCGGCCGCCCTGCCCGACCGCGAACACGCGGCCCTGGTCGATCACCGGATCGGCATCGATATCCGCCAGACTGGACACCGATGTGCTGATGGACGTGCGCGACAAGGCATCCTGCCAAAGTCCGCGCCCGTTTTCATAACGATACGCGTTGAGTTCGCCCGACGAGAAGCCGGCGACCACAGTCCCGGCACTGGCCGCGGGGGCGGCAACGCCGAACACGCCTTGCGATTCCAGCGTGCCGGACTGCGCCCATTGCACCTTGCCGTCGGCCTGGCCGATGGCGAACAGCTGATTGTCCTGGCTGAGCGCGTAGACGTTGCCGTTGGCGACGGTGGGCGCGCCGCGCAAGGGGCCGCCGGGCTTGACCCGCCATTCGATCTTGCCGTCCGCGGCGCTCAGGGCGACGACATCGCCCAGGCCATCAGTGGCATAGACGTGGCCGTCGTCATAGCTGACGCCGCCGCCGAAGCGCGCGGATTTGTTGCCATCGCCCTCCGCCAACGCCGCGGTCCACAAGGGGGCGCCGGTGTCGGCGGCGAAGGCGTGGAGAACGGCGTCGACATCGACGACGAACAGCTTGTTTTCCGCCACGACCGGCGCGGCGGCGAGGCGTTCGCGGTTCGAGCCGCCGTTGATCGTCGCACCCCAGGCGCGCATCGGCGCGGCGGAAAGCGCGAGGTTGCCCATCGACTTGGCCGCATTGCCGCCCGATTGCGACCAGGCGTCGTTCGCCGCCGGTGCGGGCAGCAGCACCTGGACGTCGGCGATCGTCTTGTCCGTCTCGACGCCGTTTTCGGACACCAGGATCGGGATGCGATTGCCGACGGTCGGCGTGCGCTTCGGCCCGCCCTTGAAAATGCCGCACGCGCTGAGCGCCATCAGCGCCGCAACCGCGACGGGCGCCCGGAAATGCTTCATCATCGGGTCTTCATATCCTGAGCAGGAGCAGGCTGAGCGGCAGCCGGAACGGGAGCGGACAATACACCGGCCATCTGAACCGCGCGTTGACGGATCGTCTCCGGCACGTCCTTGCCCGCGGCGATGCGCGAGAAGGTCTGGGCGGCCTGATCGCGCTGGCCCAGTTTCAGATAGGCGGCGCCCAGCATTTCGCCGGCGCTGCCCAGCCAGGGGCTGCCGGCCACCGCCAGCGGGCGCAGGCGATCGACCAGAACTTGGGGTTTCACCAGATCGAATTCGGCTGCGCTTTGCCGGACCGTCGCCAGATCGCGCATCGATTGCGGCATGCCGGCGTCCGCCGCAACCGTGGCGAATTTCGCCGCGGCCCCGCGCAAATCGTCTTTCTGCAACAGGATATCGGCCTGCGTGAAGATCGCGAGGCCGCGGTAGGCCTCGCTGGACGAGGCTTGGAGTGCGGCCAGCGGCTGCGTCGCAGCGGCGGGATTGGCGGCGGCGAGCGCGTCGAACGCCGCCTGCATCTGCTCGCCTTCGACGCCCGCACGCTGCGTCTGACGGTGCTGCCAATACAGCCAGCCGCCGAAGGCGACGAGCAGGACGACGATACCGACGATCACCGCCACGCCCCAGCGCTTGCCGAAGCGATTCAGCCGATCGCGGCGCAGTTCCTCATCGACTTCGCGGAAGAAGGCGTCGTTGTTGGCGGGCGTGAGGGCCAAGTTCGGCTCCGAGAAAATGGAAAGAAATAGTCGGGAAAGTGCGCGGCTCTAACGGCAATTCGGGCAAAACGAAAGCTTCTGCGCGGAAACGCCGCCAGATCGCGCGTTTTTTGCGTGTTTTTTCACGTCGTTTTCGCAAGCCCGGCGTCTTCAGGATTTGGGCGCGTAAATCTGTTCGGCACCCGGAAAGGTCCGCCCGCGGACCTCTTCGGCATAGGTCGCCGCCGCCGCCGATATGCGGCCGGCCAGATCGTCGAATCGCTTCACGAAGCGCGGCACGCGTTCGAACAGGCCGAGCATGTCTTCCGCGACCAGCACCTGGCCGTCGCACTGCGCCGACGCGCCGATGCCGATGGTCGGGCACGACACCGACCGGGTGATCGCGACGGCGATCGGCTCCACCACCCCTTCGATGACGATGGCGAAGGCGCCTGCTTCGTCGAGGGCCGCCGCGTCGCCGGCGATCTTTTGCGCCTCCGCCTCGCTGCGACCGCGCGCGCCGTAGCCGCCGAGCGCGTTCACCGCCTGCGGCGTCAGCCCGACATGGCCCATCACCGGGATGCCGCGTTCGGACAGGAAGCGCACCGCCGGCGCCATCGCCGTCCCGCCCTCCAGCTTCACCGCCGCGGCGCCGGTCTGTTTCAGGAGGAAAGCGGCGTTTTCGAACGCGCGTTCGGCCGAGGCTTCGTAGGAGCCGAACGGCATGTCGACGACGACGACCGCGTGATAGCTGCCACGCACCACCGCCGCGCCGTGCGCCGCCATCATCTCCAGCGTCACCGGCACCGTCGAGGGCAGGCCGTAGATCACCTGCCCCAGGCTGTCGCCGACCAGCAGCAGATCGCAGTGCGGATCGAGCAATTGCGCGGTGCGCACCGTATAAGCCGTGAGCATGACGAGCGGTGCTGCGCCCTTCTGCTTGCGGATCGCGGGCACCGTCAGCCGCTTGAGCGGGGCCGGCGTCGGCGTGGCGCAGCTGGTGGCGGTGTCGAGGGTGTAGGTGGTGGACATGAGGTTCGCTCTACCCGGTTTCGCGCCGACGATCCAATTGCGCCCCGCCACGCATGCCGCCGCTCATCCGGTCACGACCACGCCTTTCCAGAAAGCATAGCGCCCCTTGATCGACCCGGCAGCCGATTTCGGATCGGGATAATACCAGATGGCGTCGCGATTGGTCGCACCGCCGACGACCAGCGACTTGTAGTGTGCGGTGCCTTTCCACGGACACTTGCTGGTCGTGGCGCTGTCGATCAGCAGCGCGGCATCGACGCTGTCGACGGGGAAATAGTGGTTGCCCTCGACCACGACGGTGTCGCCGGACGTGGCGATCGTGTGTCCGTTCCAGGTCGCGGTCGGCATGGATCAATCCTTTCGTGGGAAGGCAAGGGCGTAGGCGTCCGGCGCGAAGCCGACCAGCAATGTTTCGCCGGTATCGAGCACCGGCCGGCGGATCGCGGACGGATGCGCGGCCATCAGCGCGATCGCCGACGTGCGGGTGAGATCGGCCTTGTCGCTATCGGGCAGCTTGCGAAAGGTGGTGCCGCTGCGATTGAGCAGCGTCTCCCACGGCACCCGATCCGCCCAGCCGCCGAGCAGCCCGGGGTCGGGCCCACGCTTCTTGTAATCGTGGAAATCGACCGCGACGCCTGCATCGGCGAGCCAGCCGCGCGCCTTTTTGACCGTGTCGCAATTGGGGATGCCGTATAGAGTGGGGGTCATTTGTGGGGCTCCGGGGGGACGGTTCTGGATGTTCGTCGTCTGGCTGCCGGTTCGGAGCTATGTCCTGTCAGGGAGGCCAGAGCGGAGGCCATTGGCGGGCGGCATGGATCAACACGAGAATCCAGACCGTGTCCTCCACGACTTCATAGACAAGCCGGTAGCTGCGATGTGGGGTGAGCTCGCGCGTGCCGGACACCTCTCCCTCGTGTCCGAGCATGGGAAAGCCGGCTAGAGCGGCGGCAGCATCGCTGAACAGGCGATCCATCCGAAGTGCCGCATCCGGATCACGGGTTTCGAGATAATCCCAAATCGCCGCCCGGTCCTGCTCGGCGTCCGGCGTCCATCTGACCTTCACGCCCCGTCGGTGATCCGTGCACGGCGTGCGGCGAATGCGGCCTCGACTGCCTCGTCTGGCCGGCCACGCCCTTCGTCGACCGAAGCGCGCGCCGCTGCGACCTTGCCATGCAGGAACGTGCTGTGGTCGCGTCGATTCCGCTGGCGTTGGACGAACTCCCGCATCAACTCGCGCACCACTTGCGATGCCGGGCGATGGCTTTCTTCGGCCGCGGCCATAAACTCGGCCCGTAGATCAGGTTCGAGCTTCATCGTGAAAACGGCGGCTTTCGACATGGCACCCTCGCATCGGTAATCACAAGGTATATATCATCGGTCGTGGGCCGGCAATGTGGCCCTCTCTCGCGCAGCACTAGCATCTGGAGGCTGACGCGCCAGCGCTGCCACGCCAAGTGATGGCGGGCGGCGATTGCGGGCGCTATGCCGGGGATATGACCACGCCGCATCCGTTCTACGCGATTCACAGCCATGCGATGATCCGCGTCGCCGCCGCCACCCCGCCGGCCAGCGTCGGCGATACCGCCGCCAATGCCGCCGCGACGATCGCGATGGCGCGGGATGCGGATGCGCGGGGGGTGGATCTGGTCGTCTTTCCCGAATTGAACCTGACCAGCTATGCGATCGACGATCTGCATCTGCAAAGCGCGCAGCAGCAGGCGACGCTGGCGGCGATCGAGGCGGTGCGGGTGGCGAGTGTCGATCTGGCGCCGCTGATGATGGTGGGCGCGGCGATCGTGCGGAACGGGCGGCTGTACAATTGCGCGCTGGCGATCGCGCGCGGGCGCGTGCTGGGCGTGGTGCCCAAGACGTATCTGCCCAATTACCGGGAATATTATGAAAAGCGCTGGTTCGCGAGCGGCATGGGATTGCAGGGCCTAAGCATCGCGCTGAACGGGGTCGACGTGCCGTTCGGGACCGACCTGATCTTTGCGGCGCAGGATGTGGCGGGCTTCGTCGTGCATGCCGAAATCTGCGAGGATTATTGGGCGCCGGTGCCGCCTTCGTCGGCAGGAGCGCTGGCGGGGGCGCTGATCTGCTGCAACCTGTCGGCGTCGAACATCGTCATCGGCAAGGCGCGCGAGCGGGCGATGCTGTGCGCGTCGCAATCCGCGCGTGCGGTGTGCGCGTATGTCTATTCGGCCGCGGGGATCGGCGAGAGCACGACCGAAGTGGCGTGGGACGGCCAGGGTCTGATCCACGAACTGGGCGAGCAGATCGCCGAATCGCGACGCTTCTGTCGCGAGCCCGAGCTGGTCGTCGCCGATATCGACACCGAACGGCTGACCCAGGAGCGGCTGCGCTATGGCACGTTCAACGACAATGCGGTGCAATTCGGCCATCCGGAGACGCGCTTTCGCCGGATCGGTTTCACCCACGGTGTGGACGCGCGGGACATCGGGCTGGCACGCGCGATCCGGCGCTTTCCGTTCGTGCCCAACGATCCGGCCAAGCGCGACGCCGATTGTTACGAGGCGTTCAACATCCAGGTCGAGGGGCTGGCCAAGCGCATCGATGCGGCACGCGCCACGCGGCTGGTGATCGGCGTGTCGGGGGGGCTGGATTCGACGCATGCCCTGATCGTGGCGGCCAAGGCGATGGATCGGCTGGGCCGGCCGCGGGGCGCCATATCGGGCTTCACCATGCCGGGCTTCGCGACCGGCGAGACGACGAAGGCCAATGCGTGGGCGCTGATGCGCGCGCTGGGCATCACGGCCGAGGAGATCGACATTCGCCCGGCGGCGCGGCGGATGCTGGAGGATATCGGGCATCCGTTCGCGGACGGCGAGCCGACGTATGACGTGACGTTCGAGAATGTGCAGGCGGGGCTGCGCACCGATTATCTGTTCCGGTTGGCGAACCAGCGCGGCGGGCTGGTGGTGGGCACGGGCGATCTGTCCGAAATGGCGCTGGGCTGGTGCACGTACGGCGTCGGCGACCAGATGAGCCATTACGGCGTCAATGCGGGCGTGCCCAAGACGCTGATCCAGTTCCTGATCCGCTGGTGTATCCGCGACCGCCAATATGACCCCGCGACCGATGCGGTGCTGTCCGCGATCCTGAACACCGAGATTTCGCCCGAGCTGGTCCCCGCGGGTGCCGATGGCGCGATCCAGAGTACCGAGGGGATGGTCGGCCCCTATGCGCTTAACGATTTCTTCGCCCATTATGTGATCCGCCACGGGCTGGCGCCGTCGAAGATCGCGTTCCTGGCGTGGCATGCGTGGCGCGACGTCGGGACGGGCCGCTGGCCGGAGGACTTTCCGGCGGAAGACCGGGTCGCCTACGATCTGCCGACGATCGTGTATTGGCTGGAGAAATTCCTCCACCGATTCTTCGCGACCAGCCAGTTCAAACGATCCGCCATGCCCAATGCGCCCAAGGTGTCAGCGGGCGGCGCGCTGTCGCCGCGCGGCGACTGGCGGGCGCCGTCGGACGGAGTCGCGGGGCCGTGGCTGGACGAATTGCGACGAAACACCCCCATGTTGCTTACAGATTTGTTGCATCACACGGGCGAAACGCGCAAATGACGCAATGATGACACGTCCTCAACCGGATGGATCGCGCGACCTCCGGATCGAGGATCCTTCGAACCTCTGGCTGATCCACCCCGCCGGCCGCGCCTTGCTGCCCCGCGCCCTCGCGCTGGGGCTGTCCGCCAATGCCGTCTCGTTCGCGGGGCTGGCGCTGGGGACGGGTGCGGCGCTGTGCTATGCGCGCTGGGGCGACTGGCGGTTCGCGGTGCTCGGCCTGCTGCTGTCGGTCGGCTGGCTGATCGCGGACGGACTGGACGGCATGATCGCGCGCGCGACAGGCACGAGCAGCGCGTTCGGACGGATGCTCGACGGGATGGTCGACCACGGCGTGTTCGCCCTGATCTATGTCGCGCTGGCGATCAGCATCGGCACGGCGCAGGGATGGGCCCTGGCGATCGCCGCCGGCGCGGCGCATGCGGTGCAATCCAGCCTGTACGAAGGCGAGCGCGCGCGGTTCCAGCGGCGCGCCAAGGGCATCGCCCAACCCGTGCCCGCGCCGATCCAGGGCCCCGCGCCGGTGCGCCTGTACGATTTCGTCGCGACCAGCATCGACCGGGTCGCGTTGCCGTTCGAGCGCGAGATGGCGCGCGATGCCGATCCGGTCGCGTTCGGCCGCGTCTATGCCGAGCGCGCCGCGCCGACGATGCGGTGGATGGCGTGGCTGACCGCGAACGTGCGGGTCGAGGCGATCTTCGTGGCGTGCCTGATGGGCGATCCGCGCCTGTTCTTCGCCTTCGAGATCATCCTTTTGTCGGCGATCGCCGTACTTACCATCGCGCGCCATCGCAGCGTCGAGCGCGCGCTCGTCTTTTCTCCCGCGGCCGGCGGTCGGTTCGCGCACATTATACCTAAGGAACAGGGTCACCCATGAGCAGCAGCATCCGGATCGCCGTAGTTGGCATTGGCAACTGCGCGAGTTCGCTCGTGCAGGGGCTGGAGCATTATCGCGAAGGCACCAACGACGTCATCGGCCTCATGCACTGGGAAGTCGGCGGCTATCGCCCCAGCGACATCAAGGTGGTGGCGGCGTGGGACGTCGATGCGCGCAAGGTCGGCCGCGACGTGTCCGAAGCGATCTTCGCCAAGCCCAATTGCACCGCCGTCTTCGCCGCCAACGTGCCCGCCACCGGCACCGTCGTGCGCATGGGCAAGATCCTGGACGGCGTGGCCGAGCATATGGCCGATTTCAACGAGGACCGGACCTTCATCGTCGCCAACGACGCGCAGCCTTCGAAAGAGGACGTGATCGCGCATCTGAAGGCGACGGGCGCCGACGTGCTGATGAACTATCTGCCGGTCGGCAGCCAGGAAGCGACCGAATTCTACGCCGAATGCGCGCTGGAAGCCGGCGTGGCCTTCGTCAACAACATCCCCGTCTTCATCGCGTCGAACCCGGTGTGGGCGAAGCGCTTCGAGGATGCCGGCGTGCCGATCATCGGCGACGACATCAAGGCGCAGCTGGGTGCGACGATCGTCCACCGCGTGCTGACCGACCTGTTCGCCAAGCGCGGCGTGAAGCTGGAACGGACGTACCAGCTGAACACCGGCGGCAACACCGATTTCCTGAACATGTCCAACCACAAGCGGCTGGCATCGAAGAAGATTTCGAAGACCGAAGCGGTGCAATCGGTCGCCGCCGAGCGGCTGTCCGACGACAATGTGCATATCGGCCCGAGCGATTACGTGCCGTGGCAGAACGACAACAAGGTGTGTTTCCTGCGCATGGAAGGCACGATGTTCGGCGGCGTGCCGATGAACCTGGAATTGCGCCTGTCGGTGGAGGATTCGCCCAATTCGGCCGGCGTCGCGATCGACATGATCCGCTGCGCCAAGATCGCCAGCGATCGTGGCCTGAAGGGCGTGGTCGACCCGGCCAGCGCGTATTTCTGCAAGCATCCGCGCACCCAGATGACCGACGACCTCGCCAAGACGGCGGTGGAAGACTTCATCAAGGCGGCCTGAGGCAGATGGTGCGCACCGCCGTCCTGCTGGCTGCCGGCGAAGGTAGCCGCCTGCGCGGGGCGGCGCCGTCCAAGCCGCTGTGCCCGGTCGGCGGACGGCCGCTGATCGACCATGCGCTGGCCGGCTTCGCGATCGCCGGCCTGTCTCGCGCGGTGGTGGTGCTGGGCTATCGCGGGGCCGATATCGCGGCGCACCTGGCATCGCGGCCACAGCCGCTGGCGATCGACATTGTCTGGTCCGACCCGCGCCTGCCCAATGGCGTTTCGGTGCTGGCGGCGGCGGACGCGGTCGGTGACGAAGAGGCATTGCTGGCGATGTGCGACCATCTGGTCGACCCCGCGCTGTACGCGCGCGTCGCGGCGGCGGGGGCCGGTGGCGGGCTGAGGCTGGGCATCGACCGGCGGCTGGGGCATGAATGGGTCGATCCGCTGGACGTGACCTGCGTCGCGACGCAGGGGCAGCGGATCGTGGCGATCGGCAAGGAACTGCACCCCCACGACGCCTATGACACCGGCGTGTTCGCGATCGGCCCGCGGCTGTTTTCCGCGCTGGGTACGCTGGAGGCGCCGTCGCTGACGCAAGGCGTGCGCATCCTGGCGGCGGAGGGCGTGGCAGGGACGGTGGATTGCAGCGACCTGGACTGGATCGACGTCGACGATGCGCCGGCGTTGGCCAAGGCCGAAGACTGGCGGGATCGGCTGGCGGCCTGAGCGTGCGTTTCAAGACGCGCTAGGCTGCGTTTCGCGGTGCCAGCCCGCTCCCCCACCCGGCCACTGCACGTGCGGCTTTTACGCCGCGCGGCGGAAGCGGGCTTCTCCGGCGATCAGATCGAGCACGCCATCGGCCTCGATCGGGCGGCTGAACAGATAGCCCTGGATGGTGCCGCACCCCTGCGCGCGCAGCACCGCGAGTTGCGCTTCGTCCTCCACCCCTTCGGCCGTGGTATCCATGTCGAGCGCGCGGGCGAGGTCGACGATGACCTGCACGATCGCCGCGGCGGTGGGCTCCGTCGCGACGGCCACGACGAACGAGCGGTCGATCTTGATCTTGTCGAACGGGAA
>DASTLZ010000038.1:0-23894 GCA_035714425.1 Sphingomonas sp. | reverse complement strand
ATCGGCGCCGCTCGCGGTGGAATATGCCCTCCGCCAGCCCGAGGCCACGCCGGCATGACCGCCGCGGCCCAAGGCGTGCTGCTGGTCACCGGCATGTCGGGCGCGGGCAAATCGACCGTGCTCAAGACGTTGGAAGACCTGGGCTGGGAAGTCGTCGACAATCTGCCGCTCGTCCTGCTCGACCGGCTTCTCGACGCGCCGCTTCCCGCCGGGGCGGGCAGCGTCATGCAGCCGCTGGCGATCGGCATCGGTGCACGCACCCGCGACTTCGATCCGGCGGGGATCGTCCGGCGCATCATCGACCTGCGCGAGCGCCACGGCCTGGATATCGGCACCCTGTTCCTCGACTGCGGCGGCGCCGAGCTGGAACGCCGCTATTCGGAGACCCGCCGCCGCCACCCCCTCGCGCTCGATCGCCGCGCGAGCGACGGAATCGCACACGAGCGCGAATTGCTGGCGCCACTGCGCGAATTTGCCAATCGGCTGATCGATACGTCAGATCTCACCGCCAACGCCCTGGCCCAGCAGGTTCGCGCGCAATTCTCCGACGGTGCGTTGGGCGAGCCGACGTTGGCGATTACGTCGTTCGGCTTTTCGCGTGGTCTGCCGCGGGGAGCCGATCTGGTGTTCGACATGCGCTTCCTGCGCAATCCGCATTGGGTGCCGGCTCTGCGTCCCGGCACCGGGCTGGACGGCGACGTCGCCGAATATATCCGGGACGATGTCGCCTACGAAGCGGCGATGACGCAGATCGCCGGGCTGCTGAAACTGTTGCTCCCGCGATATCGGGCGGAAGGCAAAAGCTACGTCACGGTCGCGATCGGCTGTACCGGAGGGAGACACCGCTCCGTCCATGTCGCCGGACGGCTGGGCGGGGAGTTGCGCGCGGCCGGTTTTTCGCCCACGGTCTCGCATCGCGATCTGGGCGCCGCACCCCAGGACTCGCTAGAGGGAAAGCCGGCGGTCACGTGAACATGGATGCATCGACAGCAATGATCGGCCTGGTTCTGGTGACGCACGGGCGCCTCGCCGACGAATTCGTCACCGCGATGGTGCATGTCGTCGGCCCGCAGGAGCGGATCGCGGCGATCGCGATCGGCCCAGACGACGATATGGAAGAACGCCGCGCCGACATCGCAACGGCGATCGAGGCCGTGGATGGCGGCCGCGGCGTTATCGTGCTGACCGATCTGTTCGGCGGTACGCCGTCCAACCTGGCGATCTCGCTGATGAAGCGCGGGCAAGTCGAAGTGATCGCCGGCATGAACCTGCCGATGCTGATCCGTCTCGGCTCAGCGCGAAAGGCGATGAAGGTCGTCGATGCCGTCGCGGCGGCGCGTGAAGCGGGGCGAAAATATATTTCGGTCGCGTCCGAAGTGCTGGGCGAGGCCGCCGCGTGAGCGTGACCCGTTCCGTCGTCATCGCCAATCGCCGCGGGTTGCATGCGCGCGCCAGCGCCAAGTTCGTGACGCTCGCATCGACCCAGCCGTGCGAGGTTCAGGTCGAGAAGGAGCCGGGATCGGCCGTCGCCGGCACATCGATCATGGGCCTGATGATGCTGGGCGCCGCGATGGGCGATACGATCACGATCAGTGCCGACGGCAACGAAGCGGGCGTGGCGGTGGACGCGCTGTGTGAATTGGTCGAGGCGAAATTCGGCGAGGATTGACCCCCCGCTCTCCAGACGGTGGATGACGATGCCTCGCGAGATTACCGCTTATTCCAACCCGCTGGTCAAATACGCCCGCGACCTGCGCGACAAGCGCCATCGCAGGGACGCCAAGCAGTTCCTGGCGGAAGGACTGCGCATCCTGACGGAAGCGAAAGAGACCGGCCGGCTGCCCCGGCTGATGTTCTTCGCGCGCGCCAGTGCGGGCCATCCGCTGGTCCGCGATCTGGTAGCGGCTGTCGAGGCAAAGGGCGGCGAGGCGATCGAGACCACCCCCGACATCCTGACCAAGCTGTCGGGCAAGGAGAACCCGCAAGCCGTCGTCGGCGTGTTCGATGAATTCGACGTCGACCTGGACGATCTGGACCGCACGTCGTCGGGCATCTGGCTGGTCGCGGAAAGGCTGCGCGATCCCGGCAACCTGGGCACGATCCTGCGCACGGGCGACGCGGTGGGTGCCGGCGGACTGATCCTGATCGGCGAGTGCGTCGACCCTTTTTCGGTGGAGGCGGTGCGCGCGAGCATGGGTGCGCTGTTCACGGTGCCGGTGGTGCGCGCCGAATGGCCGGAGTTCCTGGCGTGGCTGCGCTGTGGTCCTGGACAATTGGTCGGGCTGAGCCTTGATACCGTCACCGACTACCGTGCCGGTGATTATCCGCGGCCCACCTTCCTCCTAACCGGCAACGAAGCGCAAGGAATGCCGGCAGAATATGCCACCGCCTGCGACATGCTGGTGCGCATCCCGATGCTGGGCAAGGCCGACAGCCTGAACGCGGCGATGGCGACGGCGGTGATGGCGTATGAGGTGCTGGCGCGGCAGGCGGTAAGCCCTGGTTCAGCCGACGGCGCCTAACCGGGGCGGCCTGAAGGGATCGCCGATGAAACGCCTGGTTGCACCATTGCTGCTGTCGCTCGCTGCGACGGCAGGCGCCCAGACGCGTGACAAGCCCTATCGCGCGGTCGGCACCGAGCCGTTTTGGGGCCTGAGCATCGACGGCGCCACTATGCGCCTGGATCGTCCGAACGTATCGCCGGTCATCGCGGCCGCGCCGGTCCCACGACGGATACCGAACGGGCGCAGATACGACTCGCCCGTGGTGACCGTCGACATAAGCGGCATGCCATGTGGCGACGGGATGAGCGACCGCCGTTACCCGGAAAGCGTCACCGTCACGCTGGCCCGACGTGTCTTTCGCGGTTGCGGCGGCGCGTCGTTGGAAGAGCCGATCGGGCGACAATCGCTGGAAGGCGCGACCTGGGGCATCTTCGCGATCGACGGGCGCCCCGTCGCGGTCGATGGCGCGCGATTGCGGTTCGACGGCGCGAACATAACCGGCACCGCAGGGTGCAACAGCTTCTCGGCTCCTTATCTCCTAGACGGCGATCATCCCCGCGTCGGCTTGGTCATGGCGACCCAAATGGGCTGCCCGGGACCGGGCATGGTCGCAGAGAAAGCGGTGAGGGCGGCATTTTCCCGACCGCTGCGGCTGCGGTGGCTTGGCCGGGGCGCGTTGCTTCTGGAGACGGGTTGACACAGAGGCATCGTCCCGCGCCGCGTCGGCCGCTGATCCCTATCCCGCCGATTCGACCGATAGCGCGGCGAGCTTGGTGAGCGGGCGCGCGCTCTGCTCGACGACGGGGGGCGTGTCGATACTCTTGCCGCCGGTGTCGATATTGAGCGATTCGAACCGCCGCGCACTCGTCAGCACCTGAGTCTCGATACTGCCGACGAAGGCGTTGTATGCGCTGACCGCGGTGTCGAGGTTCTTGCCCAGCCGCGCGACATGCCCGCTCATCGTCGCCAATCGGCTATACAATTCCTTGCCCAGCGTGCCGATCTCGCGTGCCTGCTGCGCCATTTTCTCCTGGCTCCACACTGCCGCCACGGTCCGCGCGATGGCGATCAGATTGGTCGGCGTCGCCAGCAGGACACGCTTGTCGAACGCGAAGTCCCACAACGTCGGGTCCTGTTCCAGCGCCGCGGACACGAAATGCTCGCCCGGGACGAACATCACCACATATTCAGGGGCATCCTCGAACTGGCTCCAATAGCTCTTGTTGCCCAGCCCGTTGATGTGGGCGCGCATCGCCGCGGCATGGGCCGCCAGCCCGATCAGGCGCTCCGCTTCATCGGTGGCGCCGAACGCGTCCTGATACGCGTTCAGCGATACCTTGGCGTCGATCACCAACGCCTTGCCACCAGGGATGCGGACGATCACGTCGGGACGCAGCCGGCCGCCCTCCCCGTCCGCAACGTTCACTTCGGTGCGGAAATCGGCGTGCTGCGACAGGCCGCAGCTTTCCAGCACGTTGCGCAATTGCTGCTCGCCCCAGCGCCCGCGCGCCTTCGGCGCGTTGCGCAGCGCATTTACCAATTTGGCGGCTTCGCTCGATACCCGCTCCTGTCCCGTTCGCATCGCCTCGATCTGGCCGTGGAGCATGCCGAACGCGTCGCGCCGCTCCGCTTCGATCTTCTGAACCCCTTCCTCATATCGTTGCAGCCGATCGTTCACCGGCTGCAACAGCGCCGACAATCGTGCGCCCTGCGCTTTTTCGGCATCGCCGAACTTGGCCGCGGCCTGTTCCAGGAAATGGGTCTGCGCGGATTCGAGTGCTTTCGCCGCCGCCGCGCCGAATTGCGCCGTCATCGCGTCACGCGCGGCCTTCAGTTCCTCCAGAGTCGCTTCGTGCGCGCGCTGACGTTCGCCGGCTTGCGCGCGCAGGCTGGCAAGTTCCTGCATCGCGGCATTGCGTTCCGATTCTACCGCGTCACGCGCCTGACGGATCAGATCGGCGTCGCTCACCCGCATGCGTGCCACCGCCAGATCGCTGGCCATCGCGCCTGTTCGGCGCGACGCCACCAGCCAGCCGATCAACAACCCCGCGGCCAGTGCCAATACCGCCATCACGATTGCTTCGGTCATCACGTCCCCACTTGATCGTCGGGAACATAGATCGAACGAGCCGACCGCGAAAGCGGTAAAGTTCAGCCCGCCTTGCGCTGTTTCGAAAGCCGCTTGAGCAGCATGTCACGTTTGAGCCGCGAGACATGGTCGATGAACAGCACACCGTCGCAATGGTCGATCTCGTGCTGCATGCAGGTCGCCAGCAGCCCGTCCAGTTCCTCCTCACGGCTCACGCCGTCGGTGTCGAGCCAGCGCACACGGCAGCTGGCCGGCCGTTCGACTTCGGCATATTGCTCCGGGATCGACAGGCAGCCTTCGTTGTAGCTCGAAAGCTCCTCGCTGACCGACACGATCTCCGGGTTGATATATGCCTGCGGGTTGCGGATCGGTTTGCCGTCATCGTCTTCCTGTTCCTGAAGATCGATCACGACCACCCTCTGTTCGACGCCGACCTGGATCGCGGCGAGGCCGATCCCCTTGGCTGCGTACATCGTGTCGGTCATGTCCTCGACCAGTTTGCGCACGCCGTCGTCGACGGCGGCAACGGGCTTGGACACCGCGCGCAGGCGGGCATCGGGAACTTCTACGATTGTCAGAACGGCCATCGCGCTCAGCTAGGAAAGCCGGCCCGACCCGTCAAGCGACAGGACGCCGCGCGCGCAACGCCTGCGCCAACGTGCCTTCGTCCAGATAGTCGAGTTCGCCGCCGACAGGCAGGCCATGCGCCAGCTGCGTCACACGCACCGGAAAGCGCTCGATCCGCTCCGCCACGTAATGCGCGGTCGTCTGCCCCTCCAGCGTGGCGTTCATCGCCAGCACCACTTCGTCGATCCCGCCGGCCTCCACCCGGCGGACCAGTGCGTCGATCGCCAGATCCTCCGGCCGCACGCCTTCCAGCGCCGAAAGCCGCCCGCCCAGCACGTGGAACCGCCCCGGAAACAGCCGTGACCGCTCCAGTGCCCACAGGTCGGCCACATCCTCGACCACGCACAACGCCCGCGCATCCCGGCGTGGATCGGCGCACACCGAACACGGATTGACCGTGTCGACGTTGCCGCAGGTCGCACACGTCTCCAGCGTCGCCTCCACCGCGGTCAGTGCGGACAGCAGCGGCGCCAAGGCCGCTTCGCGCTTCTTCAGCAAGTGCAGCACTGCGCGCCGCGCCGATCGCGGGCCGAGGCCGGGCAGGCGCGCGAGCGCCTGGGTCAATGCCTCGATCTCCGGGGAAGCCATGCCTGTACAGATAGGGGGTTGCGTGCGCCCACGCCAGCGGGGAGACGGCAGCGATGCGGATCGTATTCATGGGAACTCCCGCCTTCGCGGTGCCGACGCTGGACGCGCTCGCCTCGGCCGGGCACCATGTCGTTGCGTGCTACAGCCAGCCGCCCCGCCCCGGCGGCCGGCGCGGGCGCGATCTGACGGCGTCCCCGGTGCAGCAGCGCGCGGAGAGCCTGGGCATCGTCGTGCGCCATCCCGTGTCGTTGCGGACGCCGGAGGCGCAAGCGGACTTCGCAGCCTTGGGCGCGGAAGCGGGTGTCGTGGCAGCTTACGGCCTGATCCTCCCGCGCGCGATCCTCGACGCGCCCAGGCTCGGCTGCCTCAACGTCCACGGCTCGCTATTGCCGCGATGGCGCGGCGCGGCGCCGGTGCAGCGCGCGATTCTCGCGGGGGATGCGGAAACCGGCGTCGGGATCATGCAGATGGAAGCCGGGCTGGATACCGGCCCGGTACGACTGGAAGTACGCACGGAGATCGACGGCAAGACCGCGGGCGCGCTGACCGATGAACTCGCGGGGATAGGCGCACAGGCGATGGTCCGCGTGCTGGGCGATATCGCGGCCTACCCGCCGATCGCGCAGCCCGAGGAGGGCGTGACCTACGCCGCCAAGATCGACAAAGCCGAAGCGCGACTGGATTTCACCGACAGCGCGGTCGACGTCGAACGGCGAGTGCGCGCCATGAACCCGGCGCCGGGCGCGTGGTTCGAAGCCGCGGGCGAACGCATCAAGGTGCTGTCGGCGGAGATCGTGGCAGCGGATGGCATCCCCGGAATGGTGCTCGACGACCGACTGACGATCGCCTGCGGAGAGGGGGCGATTCGTCCGACATCGGTGCAGCGCGCCGGCCGGGGCGTCACCTCGGCCGCGGAGTTGCTGCGCGGTTTCGCTGTTGCGGCGGGAACCCGCCTTTGACGCGATTCGCGCTGACGATCGAATATGACGGGCGGCCATTCATGGGTTGGCAACGCCAGTCGCATGGGGCCAGCGTGCAACAGGCGCTGGAGCACGCGGTGTTTGCCGTTACCGGCGAGCGCACGTCAGTACAAGCCGCAGGCCGTACAGACGCCGGCGTCCACGCCACCGCGATGCGCGCGCACGTCGATATCGCCAAACCGATCGCGCCGTTCCGCCTGATGGAGGCGCTGAACGCCCGCGTTCGACCAGCACCCGTCGCGGTGCTGGCGTGCGAGGCCGTGGCCGACGATTGGCACGCCCGCTTCTCGTGCACCGGTCGCGCTTACGTCTATCGCATCGTCAATCGACGCGCGCCATTGACGGTGGACGCCGGTCTGGCGTGGCAAGTGCCCCCGCCGCTCGACGAAACCGCCATGCAGACCGGGGCACGGGCGCTCGTAGGGCGGCATGATTTTACCACGTTTCGGTCAGCACATTGTCAGGCCGAAAGTCCGTTGCGCACGCTCGACCGGCTCGATGTCGGGCGCAGCGGCGACGCGATCGAGGTTCACGCGGCGGCGCGGTCTTTCCTGCATCATCAAGTGCGATCGATGGTCGGCTGCTTGGCACTGGTCGGCATGGGCCGCTGGACGCCGGCGCAGGTCGCCGATGCGCTGGCGGCGCGGGACCGCGCTCGACTGGGCTATAACGCACCGCCCGATGGACTGTATTTCGTGTCGGCGGATTATTGACGCGAGAAGCTGGCGGCGAGTTCGATGTGGGTCGACCAGCGGAATTGGCCCACCGGCTGTATCCAATCCAGTCGCCACCCGCCCTCGACGAGCGTTTTCGCATCGCGCGCGAACGTGGCGGGATTGCACGATACATAGGCCAGCCGCGCGACCTTGGTCGCGGCCAGCGCCGGCATCTGCTCGCGCGCACCGGCGCGTGGCGGATCGATCACCACCGCATCGAACCGGTCCAGTTCGGCCACCGTCAGCGGCCGCCGGAAAAGATCGCGATGCTCGACGAACACCGACCGGCGCACGCGGTTGATCGCGGCCTTCAGTGCACAGGCCGCATCGCGGTCCCCTTCGGCGGCATACACCCGCCCCGGCATCGCCAGCGCGAACGTGCCCAGCCCGGCGAACAGGTCCGCCACCGTCCCCGCGCCCTCACATGTCTCCCGCACCGCCGCGACCAGCCCGGCTTCGCCTTCGCGCGTCGCCTGAAGGAAAGCGGCATGGGGAAAGGGGATTGCGACCCCGCCCAGCGTTACGGTCGCGCCCTCCGGCTCCCAGCGCGTCTCCGGCCCGTGCCCGTCGTCGACCGCGAACCGGGCGATGCGGTGGCGCTCGCAAAAGGCGGTGATCGCTTCGGCCGCCGCCAAACCCTCCGCCCCGGTGCCGGTGACCAGCACGTCCGCGCCCTGGTCCAGCAAGGTCAGATGCACGTCGACTCGCCGCTTCAGCTTCAGGCGGGCCAGCAGCGCGCGCAGCGGCGCCACCAGCGCGAACAAAGCGGGGGCAAGGATGTGGCATTCGGTGATGTCGACGATCGCATGGCTTGCGGTTTCGCTGAACCCCAGCCGCCCACCCTTCTCGGCATGGAGCCTCGCCCGCCGGCGCGTATTGGGCGGCGACAGCGCAACGGGGCGCAGCGTGGCGCTCAGCCCCTGCCCTGCCAGCGCCCCGGCGATGCGATCGGTGATGAAGCCGGCGTAGCTCTCGTCGTCCAGATGCTGCAGCTGACACCCGCCGCATTGCGGAAAGTGGCGGCACGGCGGCGTCTGGTGATGCGGGCCCGCGACGATGCTGCCGTCGTCTGCCAGCATGTCGCCGGGGGCAGCGAACGGAGCGCAACGCCCATCCACCGCTACGCCCTCGCCCTGGCCACCGATCCGGACGATCGGGCTCATAGCGATCCCCGTGCAGCGCTCAGGGCATAGGCCAGATCATCGGCGATGAAGGCTGGGCCTGCGCGGCGTGCGGCTTCCGCATGCAGCCAGACACCGTCCGCCGCCGATCCGCCGCGCGCGAGCATGGCAGCAATCGCGCCGGCGAGCACGTCACCAGTGCCGGCGGTCGACAACCAGCCGCTGCCGCCCGGCGATACGATGGTGCGGCCTGCTCGCGCGATCACCGTGGTCGCGCCCTTCAGCACGACGACATGACCGCCGATACGTTGAGAGGCCGCGCGCGAGCGGTCGATTGCCGATCCGGCAAGCGCGCCGAAGAGTGCGGTGAACTCCCCGGCGTGCGGGGTCAGCACGACGGGCTTGGCACGCCCCGAAAGCCGATCCAGATCGAGCAGGCGCAACGCATCGCCATCGATCACCAGCGGCGCGTCGCTCTCGATCGCAGCGTCCAGTCTCTCCCGCGCCGCATCGTCTCGCCCCAGTCCGGGCCCGACCACGATCGCGCCGATGCGGGGATCGGCCAGTGCCCCGGCATCGTAAGCGCGGTGGACGATCGCGTCCGCCCCGCCCGACCCGCTGCCGCCATAGATCGCCACATAGCCGGCACCCGCGCGCAACGCCGCTGTGGCGCACAACCTCGCGGCACCCTCCATTGGGCCAGCCAGAATCGCGACCATGCCGCGCGTATATTTATGATCGTCTGGGCCGGGCGGAGGGAGCATAGGACGCCGGATCACCTGATCGACTCCATCGAAATGGTCTAGTCCGATATCCACCAGCCGCACCGCCCCACATACGCGTGTCGACAGCGGCAAAACATGCGCTGGCTTGCAGGCGCCCAGCGCCAGCGTCACGTCGAAGCACGCGTCATCGCCAAGATATGTCGGGACCTCGCCGCGATCCGCGTCCACGCCGCTGGGCACGTCCACCGCGAACCGCAACGCTGCGTCGCGCAGTAAACGACCCAATGCTTCGTCGATATCGCCGCTCAAAGGGCGCGCCATGCCGGTTCCGAACACCGCATCCACCAGCACCGGCGCAGGCGGCGCATCGCAAAGCCGCTCGATCGGTCCGTTCCACCCGCTCCGCGCTTGCACCGCCGCCTCACTGCGTGGGGGATCAACCGCCGCCACGCGCACGCGTATTCCGGCGGCGGCGAGGTGCGTAGCAGCGACATAGCCGTCGCCGCCATTGTTGCCAGGTCCACATAGGATCAGCACCTGGGCGCCCATCGCGAGCCGCCGCACCTGCTCCGCGACACCAGCCCCGGCACGCGCCATCAATGTGTGGACGTCGACCCCCGATGCGGTTTCGGCCGCACGCATCGCGCCGGCGGTCAGGATCGGCGAGCCTTCGATACGCATCATCGGCACCCCGTCGCACTCCGCAGCACGGGCGGCAAGCCTGCGTCAGATATCGGCGTAGACGTGCGTCTCCGCCGCGGCGCCTGGATGCGTCACCGCCCCCTTGTACGCCGGCCCGACGGTGCGCGAATACCGCCACAGCGCGCCGGCCTGATAATCGTTGGTGCGCGGGGCCCAGCGCTTGCGACGCTCGGTCATTTCCGCCTCGTCGACCAGCAGGTCGATCGTGCCGGCTTCCGCATCGATGCGGATCGTGTCGCCATCGAGAATCAACGCGATCGGGCCGCCTTCAGCTGCTTCCGGCCCGACATGCCCGATGCAGAAGCCGCGCGTCGCACCCGAAAAGCGGCCATCGGTGATGAGCGCGACCTTCTCGCCCATGCCCAGGCCATAAAGCGCTGCGGTCGTCGACAGCATCTCGCGCATCCCCGGCCCGCCCTTGGGCCCTTCGTAACGGATCACGATCACTTCGCCTTCGCGGATTTTTCGGGCCTCGACCGCAGCGAAGCAATCCTCCTCGCGGTCGAAGCACCGCGCCGGCCCTTCGAATTGCAGGCGGTGCATGCCTGCGACCTTGACGATCGCGCCATCGGGGGCGAGCGATCCCCGTAAACCCACCACGCCGCCCGTCGGCGACAAGGGCGTGCGAACGTCGTATATAACCTTCTGGTTCGGGTTCCACGTCACCTGATCGATGTTCTCGCCCAGCGTGCGGCCGGTTACCGTCATACAATCGCCGTCCAGGAACCCGCCGGCCAGCATCGTCTTCATCAGCATGTAGACGCCACCCGCCTCGTGCATGTCCTTGGCCACATACCGCCCGCCGGGCTTCAAATCGGCGATATAGGGCGTGGTACGAAACGCTTCGGCAACGTCGAACAGGTCGAAATCGATACCGGCCTCGCTCGCCATTGCGGGCAGATGCAGCGCGGCGTTGGTGGAACCCCCGGTTGCAGCCACGACGCGCGCCGCATTGATGAAGGCGGCACGGGTGCAGATGTCGCGCGGGCGCAGGTTGGCCGCGATCAGCTCCATGACCTGCGCGCCAGCGGCGACGGCGATCTGCTCGCGCGTCGAATAGGGTGCCGGCACCATGTTGCTGTTGGGCAGGCTGAGCCCGATCGCCTCACCGACGCACGCCATGGTGTTGGCGGTAAACTGTCCGCCGCATGCACCTTCGCCCGGACACGCGACCCTTTCCAGCGCTTCCAGTTCCGACAGCGGGCACGCACCAGCGGCATATTTGCCGACGACCTCGAAGACGTCGACGACGGTCACGTCCTGGCCCTTGAACCTGCCGGGCAGGATCGATCCACCATAAACGAAGATCGATGGCACGTTCAGCCGCAGCATCGCCATCATCATGCCGGGCAGAGATTTGTCGCACCCCGCAAAACCGACCAGCGCATCATAGCAATGGCCGCGCACCGAAAGCTCGACCGAATCGGCGATCACCTCGCGGCTGACCAGCGAGGATTTCATCCCCTGATGCCCCATCGCGATACCGTCGGTGACGGTGATGGTGTTGAACCGGCGCGGCATTCCCCCGTTCTGGATCACACCCGCGCGCGCCGCATTGGCCTGAACGTCCAGCGTGATGTTGCACGGCGCGCTGTCGTTTCCGGCGCTGGCCAGCCCGACGAACGGGCGTGCGATCTCTTCCTCGCTCAGCCCCATGGCGTAATAATAACTGCGATGCGGCGCGCGTTCCGGGCCGACGGACACGTGGCGGCTTGGAAGCCGGGACTTTTCGAAACGGTTGCTCATGGCGCGCGGCTATGTCGCCACCGGCCCCCGCGACACAAGAAAATTCCAGCCCAAGCCGCTCAAAGGCGATCCAACGCCTGCGCGACGCCATCCATCGTGAACGGCTTCTGCAACCGCGGGCGGTCGCGGAACCTCTCGTCGATGCCATCGTCTCCGCCGCCCGTCGCGAAGACGAACGGCACGCCGCGATCGGCTAACGCCTGCGCGACGGCAGTGCTCTTTTCCCCGCCGCGTAGATTGACATCGAGGATGGCGGCGTCGACCCCGCCCGCCTCGATCAATCCCAATGCCGACGCAACGCTGTCGGCCGTGCCCGCGACGCCGCGTTCGAGGACCTCGAGGAAATCCTCAAGCATCATCGCGATCAGGGGCTCATCCTCCACGATGAGGACTTTGGGGAGGACATTCGGGGCCGTCGTCATAGGACACGGGCTCTAGGGTAAGTTTTGCTGCCATTCCAGCCCCGTGTTTTCGGGCGTTTACGCCCGTCTCCGGTGGCTTAGTGCAGCGGCCCGACAAGGGCGTCACGCGTCGCCTCTGCCAGCTGCTGGACGGAAAACGGTTTCGGCAGAAAGAAAACGTCCTGGATGTCGATCGATCGCCGCAACTGCTCCTCGGCATATCCCGACATGAACAGCACGGGCAGGTCCGGATAGCGTTCGCGGGCATGGCGGACCATCGTCGGGCCATCCATCGTCGGCATCACCACATCTGTCACCAACAAGTCGGGCCGGCCGCTGTTTTCCAGGACTTCGAGCGCGGCCTCGCCGTTCTCCGCGGTCAGGACGTGATAACCCTGCCGTGTCAGCGCGCGTTCGGCGACGGCGCGGACCATGTCCTCGTCCTCGACCAGCAGGATCGTACCGGTGCCCCACACTTCCGCGGGGCGCGGTGCCGGGCGGGCGAGCGCCGCGCGCACGGGGGCCGCAGCGCCGGCGGCGTGGACCGGAAAGAAGATCGAGAAGGTCGCCCCTTCGCCGGGTCGAGAATCGGCGAAGATGTAGCCGCCCGATTGCTTCACGATCCCGTAGACGGTCGAAAGGCCCAGGCCAGTACCCTTGCCGACTTCCTTGGTCGTGAAGAACGGCTCGAAAATCTTCGGCAGCACCTCGGGCGGAATGCCGGCGCCGGTATCCATCACGATCAGCGCGGTGTAATCGGCGACGGGCATGATGTCGGACGCCATCCGCCGCACCTCATGCGCCGCGACGCTGCGCGTCTGGATGGTCAGGGTGCCGCCGCCGCGCGGATTGCTGGCGATCATCGCGTCGCGCGCGTTGACGGCAAGGTTGACGACGACTTGCTCCAGCTGCCCCGGATCGGCGCGGATCGCGCCTAGATCGCGGCCGTGCTGCACGTCGAGCCGCACCGTCTCGCCCATCAGGCGCTTCAGCAGATTGGACACTTCCGATACCACGTCGGGCAATTGCAGCACTTGGGGCCGCAGCGTCTGCTGCCGCGAAAAGGCGAGGAGCTGGCGGGTCAGGCCGGCGGCGCGGTTGGAATTGGTGCGGATTTGCTGGATGTCGTCGTAATCGCTGTCGCCGGGCGAATGGCGCATCAGCATCAGGTCGCAATGCCCGATGATCGCGGTCAGGATGTTGTTGAAATCATGCGCGACGCCGCCGGCCAATTGCCCGACCGCCTGCATCTTGGTCGCCTGCGCGACTTCGCGCTTCAGCCGGCTTTCTTCCGAATTGTCCTTCAGGCTCAACAGCACCGCCGCGTCGCCCAGTCCGCGTGCACCCGCGATGGTCAGCGCGACCGGTTCGTCGGGATGATCCTTCAGTCGGATCGCCATATCGGTCGAATGCGTCGCACCGCTGGCGAAACGGCGGATCGCGTCGGCGACCGCGGCCTTGTCCTCGCGCACCACCAGATCGCCGGGATAGAGCGGCGCGGATGCCGCACTGACCGAGGCGGCGCGCAGGAAGGCGTCGTTCATCTGCAGGAACCGCCCATCCCGATCGACCAGCGCCATGCCGAACGGCATAAGGCTGACGAGACTGCGGACGTGGGCAGAGGCGGACGCACCGACGGCGGGCGTATCGTCCTCATCGTCCAGCAGCGCCACGAGCACGCCGGCCGCTTCGTCGTCCGCGAACGGAACCTGGACGATGCGAACCGGAGTTCCTTCCAACCCCTCGCGTTCGAAGCGAACGAGGCCGCGGCTATCGGTAATCAGGAAGCGTGCGAAGTCCTGATCCTGGATCGCGTGCGAATCCGCCCCCGTTTCACGACCCATCGCCCGCACGCGAAAGGCACGATTGGCGCCGCGTACCCGCCCGGTGGGCGTCAACAGCGCGGCCATGATCCCGCCCTGCCCCAACCGATCGCCTTCGCCCTCACTCAGCATATCGGCGATGCTGGCGGCACGATCATGGGCGCTGGCGATCGCGAAATGCCACACCAGCATATCGTCGTCGTCACCGGCGCGCACGATTTCGACCGAAAGTGCCGTGCCGCGCACCGCCAGCTCCTCGGCGCGCGCGCTGCCGTCGCGCCAGGCGGCCCGGCCTGCCTGCCCCAACACGGTCACGCCGTCGCCATCGAGCGGCAGGCCCGGTGGCGTCGGCAGCCCCTGAAAAAGCGCCTGATAGCGATCGTTGGCGCAGATCAGGCGCCCGGCGCGATCGGTGACCGCGATGGCATCCTCGCTCGCCTGCGCCAAGGCGCGTGCCACGCTCCAGTCGGCGATCGATCCGGGTTGCGGCGGCGGTGCGGCCAGCAGTCGCCACGCCGCCACCGCACCGCCCACGACCACCCCGGCACCCAGGAAGCCGCCGGCGATTATCGGCGTCCCCGCAACGAGATAGACGACCGCCGCTGCCAGCAGCGCGGCCCCGCCGGAAACCAGCGCCGCGACGCGGATGGGCGTAAGGCCGGCGGATTGGGGAAGCGATGCCATCTGATCGTCTTCCGACCGGTAGGGGCCGATGGTCAAGCCCGGCAGTTAACGCGGATCAGCGGTCGCGACACGATCTCGTGCCGCAACCGCTGGAGATTTCTACCAAACCTTGATGCGGTCGGCCGGCGCCAGATAATAACGCTGCCCAGGCTTCGCCTTGAACGCGGGATACCAGGCGTCAACATTGCGCACGACATAGGCCCGGTACTGGCCCGGCGTGTGCGGATCGGTGGTCAGCTGGCGGCGGATCGCCGCCTCGCGGCTCTTGGTCTGCCACACCTGGCCGAAGCCCAGGAAAAAGCGTTGGTCGCCCGTGAAGCCGCCGATCGTCGGCGCCGGCTTGCCCTTCAACGAGATCTTGTAGGCGTCATACGCCACGTTGATCCCGGCCAGGTCGGCCATGTTCTCACCCAGCGTCAGCTCGCCGTTGACGTGCATGCCAGGCACCGGCTCATATGCCGCATATTGCGCCACGACCTTGTCGGTATAGGCCTTGAACCGCGCCACGTCCTGCGGCGTCCACCATTCGGACAGATTGCCGTTCATGTCGTATTTGCGGCCCTGGTCGTCGAAATGGTGGCTGATCTCGTGACCGATCACCGCGCCGATCGCCCCGTAATTTACCGCCGGGTCGGCATTGGGATCGAAGAACGGCGGTTGCAGGATGGCCGCTGGGAAAACCACTTCGTTCATCAGCGGATTGGCATAGGCGTTCACCGTCTGCGGCGTCATGAACCATTCGCTGCGATCGACGGGCTTGCCGATCTTGGCGAGCTGGCGATTGTATTCGAATTCCGACACGCGATCGGCATTACCCAGAACATCGCCAGGTATGACCCGCAGCGCGGAATAATCGCGGAACTTGTCCGGATAGCCGATCTTCGGTGTGAACGCCGCTAGCTTGGCCCGCGCCTTGATCTTGGTCTCCGGCGCCATCCACTCCAGCTTCGACAAGCGCATGTCCATCGCGGCGATCAGATTCTTGACCAGCGCGTCCATCTTCGCCTTCGATTCTGGCGGGAAATAGCGCTGCACATAGATTTGGCCGACGGCTTCACCCATGCTGTCGTTGACCAGATCGACGCCGCGCTTCCACCGCTCCTTCAATTGCGGCGTGCCTGACAGGACGGTGCCGTAGAACGCGAAATTCTCATTCACGAATGGTGTCGACAGCAGGCCGGCTTTTTCCGAAATGGTGTGAAACGCCAGATACTCGCGCCACGTCGACATCGGCGTCGCCGCCGCGATCTTCGCGGTCGCCGCCAGCGCCGACGGCTGGCCGACGATCACCTGCCTGGCGTTGCCGACACCCTGCGCGGCGAGGAGCGCGGGCCAATCGAGGCCCGGCATCGTCTTGTCGAGATCGACGGCAGCGACGGGGTTATAGCCCTTCTCGACCTGACGCTGCTCCGCGCGGGTCCAATGAACCTGTGCGATCTGCTTTTCCAGATCGTAGATGCGCTGCGCTGCGCCGGCAGGGTCGGTCAACCCGGCCAGCCGCAGCATCGTCGCGATGTGCGTGATGTATTTCGCGCGTGCTTCGACGAACTTGGGATCGTCGACCAGATAATAGTCGCGGTCCGGCAGGCCCAGCCCGCCTTGACCGGCGTAGATCGAATAGACGCTGTTGTCCTTCAGATCCTGCTCCACCGCGAGGCCGACGGGTACGGCGATGCCGTGGCGGGTGGCGGTGCCGAATGCCGTCGCCAGATCCTTGGGCGTCTTCACCGCGGCGATCGCGTCGAGATACGGCTTCAACGGGGCGGCGCCCTTGGCCTCGATCGCCGGCGCATCCATGAAGCTGGAATAGGTGATGCCGATCTTGTCGCCGACGCTGCCGGGCGCGTTGCGGGTCTTGGCGGCGCTCTCGATCACTTCGCGGGTGCGGGTGTCCGACAGATCGCGCAGGATGCCGAAGCCGCCCCAGCTGGACTTGTCCGCCGGTATCTCGGTCTTCGCCTGCCACGCGCCGTTGACGTACATGTAGAAATCGTCGCCCGGTGCGACGGCCGGGTCCATGTTTGCGGTCGCGACGCCGAACGTGCCCAGTTGGGGCTTGCCGGCGTTTGCGGGCGCGGCGGTGGAAACGGGGGTGTTCTGGGCGTAGATGGCAGTCGTGGTGGCGACGCCGCCCAGAAGCAGCGCGGCGAGAACGGATGAACGCATGGAGGATCCTAACATCGTTATGAGCGGTGTTGTAGCCACCTAAAACGCCGCGTCAATTCGCGTTGCGCATCCGCCGCTTGCGCCATTTGTTGCCGATCCACAGCCGCCAGCCCAGCGCCGACAGCGCATAGCCGACGACGGCGAAGACGACGCTCAATACCAGCAGACCGGTGGCGGTTGCCGGCCCGGCTTCCATGAACCATTGCAGCCATCCGCTCGCCGCCCGTGCGACGGGAGCCCCGGTCACGTGCGCGTCCAGCCGCAGCACCGACCGCCCGATCCAATAGGCCAGCACCCACAACGGCGGGGTCGTCAGCGGGTTCGTCAGGAACGTCGTCAGCGCCGCGGCCGGGATGTTGGCACGGAACGGCAGCGCGGCGACCGCGGCGACCGCGACCTGGCCGAACGGCACCATGATGCCGGCGATCATACCCAGCGCGACGCCGCGCGGCACCGATCGCCTGGTGAAGCGCCACAGCGCAGGCGCCAGTACCCGGTGCGCCACCGGGCGCAGCAAGCGGTTCGATTCCATCGATTCGCGGGTGGGCAGGTTACGTCGGCACCAGCCTGCGCACCGCTCCCATACCCCCGGCACTTCGCTCGCCATCATCCGCGATCGCGCATCAGGCGACCGGCTTCGCGCTTCCATTCACGTTCCTTGATGGCTTCGCGCTTGTCGTGGTCCTTGCGGCCCTTGGCCAATGCCAGTTCCACCTTCGCGCGCCCCTGCCCGTTGAAATACACCGACAGCGGCACGAGGGTCATCCCCTCCCGCGCCACGGCACCGTGCAGCTTGTTGATCTCGCGCTCGTGAAGAAGGAGTTTACGCGGTCGCTTGGGTTCGTGATTGAACCGGTTGCCGTGGCTGAATTCCGGCACGTTGGAATTGACCAGCCAGACCTCGCTGCCCTTCACCTCGGCATAGCTTTCGGCGATCGATCCGGTGCCGGAGCGCAAGCTTTTCACTTCGGTACCGGTCAGCGCGATACCGGCTTCGAAGACGGTCTCGATCGAATATTCGAAGCGGGCGCGCCGATTTTCGGCGACGATCTTCTTCTTGTCGAAGGCGGTGGATTTGGGGCGTGCCATGTGATCGGCGCATGTAGGCGGTCGAACGCCGCCGGGGAAGCCCGCGACGCCCGCCAGCCCCCTGGCTGCGTCAGGCTGTGGTGATTGCGCCGCGATCGAGCGCGGCCCGGTTGGCCAGCAACGTCCGTTTCACCGTCTCGTAACAATCGTCGACGTGCCGATTGCCCGCCAGCTTCATCGCCCCGAAACTGAGCGAAGCCGCCGCGGCCTGCCCCAGGAACGGCACGAACTTGGCCACCGACGCGCCCGCCACGCGCAGGCCGACCCGGCGGATGATAGCAGTCACGATGCGCCGGGTGATCGCGCGACCGATGACGGTGTTGCCCAGGCTGGTGGCGACCACCAGCACCTGTTCGCCCATGCCCGCATCCATTTTCGCCACCTGTTCATGGCTCAACCCGAACCGCTCGCTGATGTCCGGCAGCATCTTGGTCAGCAGCCCGACGTCCGCGATCAGATCGATGCCAGGGATGGGCACCACCGCAGTGCCAGCGGATACCAGCGATCGCTTGGTCACCATCGCCTTGCAGTCGTCGCGGACGCGGTCGAGTTCGCTAAGCGTGCGGATCGGCTGGTCGGTCATGGAAACTCCTTGTTCGTTCGCTGCCAACGCGCGCCGCCTGCGTTCGTTTCGCGGTTCGAACGAAGATGCGTCCCTCACGCCAGCCCGGCATGCTCCAAGGCCGCGTCGACCGCCGCCCGCGCCGCGCTCGACGGCCACGTCATCGGCAGCCTGACACCCTTGGGAAAGCCGCCGCGTACCCCCGCCATCGCATATTTGACGGGGCCGGGAGAGGCATCGACGAACATCGCATCGTGCAGCGGATACAGCCGATCGTGGAGCGCGAGCGCCGCCGCACGGTCTCCCGCCGCGCAAGCCGCCTGGAAATCCGCGCAAAGCCGCGGCGCGACGTTTGCCGTGACCGAGATGCAGCCCCGACCGCCCATGGCGTTGAACGCCAACGCCAGATCGTCGTTGCCCGACAATTGGCAGAAATCGGGCCCGAGTCCGGCGCGGTGCAGCGACACGCGGGGCAACGCGCCGCTGGCATCCTTCACGCCGACGAACACCTCTGGAAACGCCGCCACGATCCTGACCAGCGTCGCCGGCTGAATATCCGTCACCGTGCGGCCGGGGACGTTGTACAGAATGATCGGCAACGGCGTCGCTTCGGCCAGCTTTGCGAAATGGCGGTAGATGCCTTCCTGGCTCGGCCGATTATAATAGGGCGGGACCATCAGCGCCGCCGAGGCGCCGGTATCGGCCGCCGCGCGCAGATTGTCCGCGGCGACCGCGGTATCGTTGGATCCAGCGCCGGCGATCACCGGCACGCGGCCGGCCGCCTGTTCGACGCAGACGCGGACGACGCGGAAATGTTCGTCCTTGGGCATCGTCGCCGCTTCACCGGTCGTGCCGCAGGCCACCAGCCCGCTGGACCCCTGGCCGATCTGCCAGTCGATGAAACCGCGGAACGCCTGCTCGTCGAACGCGCCGCCGATATGGTCGCCATCGTCGGCGAATGGCGTCACCAACGCCGGAATTGATCCTGAAAACATGATGCGACCGCTCCTTGCGCGGCCAAGAGCGGCGCATTTTGTTCAGGACAGATAAAAGCCCCGCCGGTATCCTGTCCACATGGTAACAGCCCACATGGTATCCGCGGTGTTCAAGAGTTGGCCGATTTTGGGGATGACGCTGGCGGCTCTCGCCGGCGCGTCGGTCCCGCAGGATACGCAAGGCATGCAGGATCGCGAGGAAACACGCTCGGCGAACGCGGCGCAACGTGGTGCCCCGATCTCGTTGCTGCCGGCCCCGATTCCCGCCGCCCCCGCGGCCGCGCCGATCAGCGATCCGGCGATCGCGTCTGCCATCGCGCAATGGACCGCGATTCGCCAGACGGACGCGCTGCCATTCGATACCTATGCGGGATTTCTTCTGGCACACCCCGGCTGGCCCGGCGAAACCGCCAACCGCCGCGCCGCCGAACGCGGCGCAGCGCTGGCCGATCCGGTCCGTGCGCTCACCTATTTCCGCCGTTTCCCGCCGCAGTCTGCGGTCGGCGCAGCGGCGCAGGCCCGCGCCTTGCTCGCCACCGGCGCATCGGCCGAAGCCGCCAGCGCCGCCCGCCGCGCATGGCGGATGGGGACACTGGGGCTGACCGACGAAGCCTTCGTCCTGTCGGTCCCCGGCGCGCTGACGACTGACGATCACGACGCACGGATGGATATGCTGCTGTGGGCGGGACAGACCAGCGCGGCGACACGGCAGATCGCCTATGTATCGCCCTCGCGACGAGACGTGTTTGCCGCTCGTCTCGCGCTTCAGACGAAGGCACCGGAAGCCGCGCAACTCGCGACGCTGGGCGAGCAGAGCTATGCCGGCGACCCCGGCTTCATCGCGGATCGCGCGACGTGGCTGCGCAACGCCGGCGCGGGGCCGACCGCGCGCACGTGGCTGGCGCGCATCCGCTCGCTGACCGGCCGGCCTGGCAATGTCGAGAAATGGTACGAAGTGCTGCTCGTCAATGCTCGCGGCGCTGCGGCGGACGGCCAATGGCAGACAGCCTATGACATTGCCCGCCAAGTCGACGACGCCTATCCGCCGGGCACCGACGTCTCGCAGAAGCCCTATGGCGAGCGCGACGATTACACCAGTCTGGCGTGGCTGGCCGGCCAAGCTGCGCTGACCAAGCTGGGCCGCCCGGCCGATGCGATGACGATGTTCGATCGCTACGGCCGCGGCAGCATGTCGCCCCAGACACGCGCCAAGGGCTTTTACTGGGCCGGCCGCGCCGCGGAAGCGGCAGGCATGCAGGTGGAGGCGAGCGCTTTCTTCACCCGCGCGGCGGGCTATCGCGATCAATATTACGGGCAGTTGGCGACCGAACATCTGGGCCGGCCGCTGACCCCGCCGCCGCCGGTGACAGCCGCCATCGTGTCCGAAGCCGCTCGTATCGCCTTCGAATCGCGCGAAACGGTGCGCGCCGTGCGGTTCCTGGGGTATATCGGCAGCCATCAGGATCAGACGGCGTTCGTCCGGCAGATCGCCGCGGACGCCAAGACCGACACCGATCATCTCCTCGCAGAGCGCTTGTCGCGCGACATCGGCCGGCCCGATCTGGCGGTGATGATCGGCCGCAGTGCGGTGCAGAACGGGCGCGGCGACTATTCCGCCACGGGCTTTCCGACGGTGCCGGTGCCTGCGGGATATGAGGGCAATTGGACGCTGGTCCACGCCATCGCTCGACAGGAAAGCCAGTTCGATCGTGCCGCGGTCAGTTCCGCCGGGGCGCGCGGCCTGATGCAGCTGATGCCCGCCACTGCACGCGAACAGGCGGGCAAGATGGGCATATCCTACGATCCAGCAGCGCTGACGACCGATCCCATGCTGTCGATCCAGCTCGGCTCCAGCTACTTTCAGCGGGTGTACGACCGGTTCGGCAGCTATCCGCTGGCGATCGCCGCCTATAACGCCGGCGGCGGCAACGTGAACAAGTGGATCGCCGCTTACGGCGACCCACGCACCGGCGCGATCGACATGGTCGATTGGGTGGAGGCGATCCCGTTTGCCGAGACGCGTAACTACGTGCAGCGCGTGCTGGAAAACGCCGTCGTCTACGATCTGATGAACCCCGCCCGCGCACGCAGCCAGGGACAGGCACGGCTCAGCTGGTATCTCGGCCGCAACCGCGCGGGCTGACATCGTGGAGCAGCGCCCGAACTACATCACGCCGGCCGGCTATGCCGCCTTGCGCGCCGAATATGACGCGTTGTTCGGCACCGAGCGGCCCGCGCTGGTCGAGACGATTTCCTGGGCCGCGGGCAACGGCGACCGGTCCGAGAACGGCGACTATATCTACGGCCGCAAACGGCTGCGCGAAATCGACCGCCGGCTAGGCTGGCTGGCGGAGCGGATGAAGGCGGCGAAGGTGGTCGATCCCGCCAAGCCGGGCGATACCGCCCGCGCGTGGTTCGGCGCGACCGTCACGATCGCCGACGAGGACGACGTACAACGCGTGCTGACCTTGGTTGGCGATGACGAGGCCGATGCGGGCGCCGGCCGAATCGGCTGGAACGCACCGCTCGCCCGTGCCTTGCGCGGCGCAGGGGTGGGCGACCTTCGCCGCGTCGAATTGCCCGCCGGCGTGCGCGAATATGAGGTGATCGGCATCGTCTATCCGGCCGCCTGAGGAACGCTGCTCACTCTTGTCCGTTGTTTTGGCTGGTGAAAAAGGAGCGACAGCATGGCCGAATATCCCCGAACCACGACCGCGCGCGACACCGACGATCATGACCTGATCGACGCAGCCATCGCGGACGCCGACACCCAGATCGTCGGCAGCGGCGGTGGCGTCAGTCTGAGCGGCGACATCGGCACGCAGAACGATCTGGTGCGCGCCGTCGCCGATCCCGCCGCCATGACCCGCCCGATGAAGGGCGACGACATCGCGCACGACCAGGCGTATGATAAACAGCGCGACGCGGAGAGCAGCGGACGCAGCTAAAGCGCGCCGCTGCTTTCGCCCAATTGCTTTCAGGCGTGAAACCGCCGACTGCTGGGCAATGGATAATCTCACCCGCAACGTCGCCTTGTTAATCGACGCCGACAACGCCTCGTGGCACGCGATCGACCCCGTGCTGACCGTCTTGGCCGAACTCGGCACCGTCAACGTGCGCCGCGTCTACGGCAATTGGACCAAGCCCGCGCTGAAGGGCTGGCGGGACATGACCGTCAAGCACGGCATCGAACCGCAGCAGCAGTTCGATCTGACCAAGGGCAAGAACGCCACCGACATGAAGATGACGATCGACGCGATGGACCTGTTGTTCCGCGGGCGGGTGCAGGCGTTTGGCATCATGTCGTCCGACAGCGATTTCATGCCGCTGGCGATGCGCATCCGGCAGGACGGCCTGCCCGTTTATGCATTCGGCAGCGCGAAAACGCCGGAAGCGTTCAAACAGGCCTGCACCCGCTTCATCGATGTCGACGCCCTCGCCCGCGCGACCTCGCCCCGCCCCGCCGTGATCGAACCCGCAACGAAAGCGACGCCCAGGACAGCCGACAGGGCGAAGGCGTCGGACCGGCCGGCAGCAGCGCCCCCCCCGGCCGCAGCAACCTTGCCCCTGCCCCCATCGATCACCGGGGAACGTCTCAAGCAGGCCGTTGACGAAGACCTGCTGAAACTTCTGATCGACGCCTATGACGCGGGCAAGCGCGACGAACGCGGCTACGTCAGCATATCGTCGATGGGCCAGATCGCCGGCAACCGCTCCAGCTTCGACGCCCGCAACTACGGGTTCCGTCGCTTGTCGGACCTGATCGAGGCAGTCCCCAATTTCCAGACCGAACGCCGCGACGACGGCCGGCTGTTCGTGAGGCGGCTGCGGTAACGGGTCGCCACAGGGACGAGCCGCTTACCTCACCGCGTCAGTTTCTTATACGCCAGCCGCGTCGGGCGATCGGCGGCGTCGCCCATGCGGCGGCGTTTGTCCTCTTCGTAGCTTTCGTAATTGCCCTCGAACCATTCGACGTGGCTGTCGCCCTCGAACGCCAGAATGTGCGTGCACAGGCGATCAAGGAAGAAGCGATCGTGGCTGATGACCACGGCGCAACCCGCGAAGGTTTCCAGCGCTTCCTCGAGCGCGCGCAGCGTCTCGACATCGAGATCGTTGGTCGGTTCGTCGAGCAGCAGGACGTTGCCGCCCTCCTTCAGCATCTTGGCCATGTGGACGCGGTTGCGTTCGCCGCCCGAGAGTTGGCCGACCTTTTTCTGCTGATCCGGGCCCCGGAAGTTGAACGCACCGACATAAGCGCGCGTGCCCAGTTCCTGCTTGCCGAAGCGGAATACCTCCAGCTCGTCGGAGATTTCCTGCCAGACGTTCTTGTTCGGATCGAGGTCGTCGCGGCTCTGGTCGACATAGCCAAGCTTGAC
>DASTLZ010000037.1:0-6036 GCA_035714425.1 Sphingomonas sp. | reverse complement strand
CTGGGCCAGCCGGAATTCCGCGAGCGGCTGCACGGATCGGACCGGCTGGAGCAATTGCGCCAGCGGGTGATCGCGATCCACCACCTCGACCCGATGGGCGAGGGCGAAGTCGCCGATTACATCGCCCACCGGCTGGGCGTGGCGGGGTGGAAGGGGCGACCGGACTTTGCCGACGATGCGTTCCCCGCGCTGCACATGGGATCGGGCGGCGTGCCGCGCCGGCTGAACCAATTGGCCGGGCGGGTGATGCTGGCCGCCGCGATCGAACGGCGCGAGATCATCGACGCCGACCTGGTCGAGACGGTGCTGATCGATCTGGACGCGGACCTGCCGCTGCCCGCGCGCGTTCCCGCTGCCGATCTGGCGATCCCGGACGACGCGGGCGATGACGCGTCTGCGCCCGTGCCCGTGCCGTTGGCCGCCCCCTCTGCGATTCCGGCAGAGGTGAACGAGCGGATCGCTGCGCTGGAGGCACGGTTGGAGCAACAGGATGCGGCGTTGCGCCGTGTGCTGACGTTGCTGGTCGATTGGGTCGAAAGCGATCAGCCGAGCCCCGGCTTCGCACCGGCGCGCGGTGCGGTGGCGTGGGGCGACGCCGCCTGATGCTGCATGTGCCGATCAGGAACGCCAGCGTTCTCAACGGCATGTCGGTGGATGTCGAGGAATGGTTTCAGGTCGGCGCATTCGAACGCGTGATCGACAAGGGCGATTGGGACTCGCTGTCGTCGCGCGTGGCCACGAATACCGGCGCGGTGCTGGACCTGTTTGCCGAGACGGGGATTTCGGCGACGTTCTTCACCCTGGGCTGGGTGGCGCAGCGCCATCCCGCGCTGATCCGGCGCATCGTGGGTGCGGGGCATGAGATCGCCAGCCACGGATGGGACCATCGCCGGGTGTTCACGATGGACGCCGATGCATTTCGTGCCGACCTGACACGCGCGCGTGCCGCGATCGAGGATGCCGCGGGCTGCGCCGTCACGGGGTATCGCGCGCCCAGTTTCTCGATCGACCAGCGCACGCCCTGGGCCCATGCGGTGCTGGCCGAGCAGGGATATCGTTATTCGTCGAGCGTCGCGCCGGTGCGCCACGACCATTACGGCTGGCGCGAGGCGCCGCGCTATGCGTTTCGCCCGCTTGCCGATGCCAGCCTGATCGAGGTGCCGGTGACGGTCGCGCAAGTCGCGGGGCGGCGGCTGGCGACGGGGGGCGGGTTCTTTCGGATGCTGCCTGCCGCGCTCACCCACTTGGCGGTGCGGCAAGTGAATGCGGCGGGGCAGCCGGCGATGTTCTATTTCCACCCGTGGGAGATCGATCCCGATCAGCCGCGGGTGGCCCACGCGCCGCTGCGGTCGCGCATCCGCCATTATTCGCGGCTGTCGGCGATGGCGGGCAAGCTGCGCGGATTGATCGGGCGGCACGCATGGGGACGCGTCGATGCCGCGATCGGTACGGGCGGCGGCGTGGTCGGCGTGGGGGCATGATCGCGACTCGCGTCGCGGATTTGCGCGACGGGCGCGAGTGCGGGCGGATCGACGATTATGTCGCGCGGCATGCCGATGCGACGCCGTTCCACCGCCCGGCGTGGAGCCAGGGGATCGAGCGCGGATGCGGACAAGTGGCGCGCTATCTGGTTGCGGAGCGCGCCGGGACGATCACCGGCGTTCTGCCGCTGACGCATATGCGGTCCGCGCTGTTCGGCAATGCGTTGGTGTCCGCGGGCTTTGCGGTCGATGGCGGACTGCTGGTCGATGATGCGCAAGCGGCGCAGGCGCTGGCCGATGCAGCGTGGGACGTCGCGCGGCGTAGCGGGTGCAGGAGCGTCGAACTGCGCGGTGGCATGGTGCCCGAGGGGTGGGACGCGCAGGACGGCGCGTATCTGGGGTTTCGTCGTCCACTGGCGGCCGATGACGAGGCGGAGATGCTGGCGGTGCCGCGCAAGCAGCGCGCCGAATTGCGCAAAGGGTTGGCACGGCCGCTCGACGTCAGCTTCGCGCGCGATGCCGCGGCGCTGGCGACGCATTTCCGCATCTACGGCGAATCGGTGCGAAATCTGGGGAGCCCGGTGTTCCCGGCGCGGCTGTTCCGCGAGATGCTGGCGGCGTTCGGGGACGACGTGGATATCGCCATCGTCCGCCACGAAGGCGAGGCGATCAGCAGCGTGTTCAACCTGTATTTCCGCGGCACCGTCTATCCCTATTGGGGTGGCGGCACGAAGGCGGCACGGGCGCTGCGCGCCAACGACCGGATGTACCTGGCGCTGATGAGCCATGCCCGCGCGCGGGGGTGCACGACGTTCGATTTCGGGCGGTCGAAGGTCGGGTCCGGGCCGGCGCTGTACAAGAAAACCTGGGGGTTCGAACCGGTGCCGCTGCTGTATGCGCGGCGCACTGCCGAGGGTGCTGAGGGGCGGTCGATCAACCCCAATGAGCCGCGATATCAGACGCGGGTCGAGATGTGGAAGAAGCTGCCGCTTTGGGTGGCCAACCGGCTGGGGCCGCCGATCGCGCGCGGGCTGGGGTGATGGATATCCTGTTCGTCGCGCACCGGCTGCCCTGGCCGCCGGATCGCGGCGACAAGATCAGGAGCCACCACATCGTCCGCCATCTGGCGCAGCGGGCACGCGTGCATGTCGTCGCGTTTGCCGACGATGCCGTGGCCGATGCGGGCTATCGGGAGGGTCTGGCACCATATGTCGCGAGCCTGACGATCGTGCCGCGGCGCCGATCGCGCGCGGTGGCGGCGGCGCTGGCGCTGATCCGCGGGCAGCCGGTGTTGTTGCCGGCGTTCGAGGATGCCGCATTGCGTGCCGCGGTCGACGAGGTGATCGCGCGCGAGGCGATCGAGGCGATCTATCTGTTTTCGGTGCAGATGGCGCAATATCTGCCGGCCCAGAACCTGCCGTACCGGGCGGATGCGCGGATCGTCATGGATTTCGTCGATTTCGATTCGGCGAAATATGCCGATTACGGGCAGCGGACGCGCGGTGTGATGGGATGGGTGCTGCGCCGCGAAGCGCGGTTGCTGCTGGCATACGAGCGTGCGGTCGCGGCGCGGGCGGAGGCGAGCGTCTTCGTGAGCGCGGACGAAGCCGCGATGTTCGCGCGCGCTGGCGGCGGCGGTCGCGTGCAGGTGATCGAGAACGGGATCGACACCGCTTTCTATGACCCGGCGCTGGCTGTGCCGGTGTCGGTGGCGGATGGCGGGCCGCTGATCGTGTTCACCGGGCAGATGGATTATCGGCCCAATATCGAGGCGATGAGTGCCTTCGTCGCCGACATCCTGCCGCTGGTGCGCTCGCGCCATCCGGGCGCGCGGCTGGCGATCGTCGGGCGTGCGCCGACGGCGGCCGTGCGTGCGCTGGCCGGTGAGGGCGTGATCGTGACGGGGGCGGTCGAGGACGTGCGCGGCTGGCTGGCGGCGGCGGCGGTGTGCGTGGCGCCGCTGGCCACCGCGCGCGGGGTGCAGAACAAGGTGCTGGAAGCGATGGCAATGGCGCGCGCGGTCGTCGCCTCGACCGCAGCCGCGGAAGGGATCGACCACGACGGCACGATCCGGGTCGCTGGCGATACGCAGGAATTTGCCGCGGCTGTCGCGGCGCTGATCGACGCGCCGGGCGAGGCGGCGGCGCTGGGGGCGGCGGCGCGGGCGCGCGTGATCGCGCGCTATGCCTGGGCCGCGCGGCTGGCGCCGCTGGACGATCTGCTCGGGCTGGGGCGAGCGGCGTTATGATGGGGCGCTGGCGGCGGCATCTGGTTGCGCTGGGCATCGCGACACTTGCCATCCTGATGCTGTTTCACCGCGATGTCGCGCGGCTGGCGGATGTGTGGTGGAACAGCAGCACCTATGGCCATTCCCTGCTGATCGGGCCGATCGTCGGCTGGCTGGTGTGGCAGCGGCGGCGTGAAGTGTCGGCCTTGGTTCCGGTGGCCTGGGCACCGGGGCTGGTGCTGGTCGCGACCGGTGGGCTTGCGTGGCTGCTGGGGCAGGCGGGGACGGTGGCGTTCGCGCGGCAGCTGGGGCTGGTTATGATGGTGCAGGGGGCGGTGGTGACGCTGCTCGGGCCGTCGGTTGCGCGCGGGCTGGCGTTTCCGCTGGGCTATGCGCTGTTCCTGGTGCCGTTCGGCGGGTGGCTGGAAGCGCCGTTGCAGCAGGTGACAGTGGCGCTGGTCATGCCGTTGCTGGCGATCGTCGGCATTCCGGCGACCAGCGACGGCGTGATGATCCACGCGGGCCGTTATCATTTCGAAGTGGCGGAGGCGTGTTCGGGGGCGAAGTTCGTCGTCGCGATGCTGGCGTTCGGGGTGCTGGCGGCGCAGGTCGGCTTCGTATCGTGGCGCAGGCGCGCGGCGTTCCTGGCGTTCGCGCTGATCGTGCCGGTGCTGGCCAACGGGGTGCGCGCGTTCGCGACGATCTGGGCCGCGGACCTGACGTCGATCGCGGTGGCGACGGGGTTCGACCATATCATTTATGGCTGGGTGTTCTTCGCGATCGTCGTGGCGGGGGTGCTGGCGGTGGGCTGGCGCTGGTTCGATCGCGATCCCGATGCGCCGGCGTTCGTGCCGGAGCGATTGCGGATGCGGGTGCGCGGTATGGGATTGCCGCTGGCGACGATCTTGGTGGTGGCGGGCGCGGGGGTGTTTCCGGCGTGGGATGCTTCGGTGGCGGCGCGGGCGGAAGCTTCGCGCGCCGGTGGGGTGCTGCCGGTGGTGCCCGGGTGGCGCATGGTGGGGGTCGGTTCGCGGGCGACGGCGTGGGCGCCGTCTTATCCCGGCGCCGATCGACTGCTGATCGGGCGCTATGCGCGCGGGGCTGACGCGGTCGACGTGGCGGTGGCGGTATACGACGGTCAAGGCGAGGGGCGCGAGATCGTGGCGTTCGGCGTGGGTGTGCTGCGCGAGGGCGATCGCTGGCTGCGCGTCGCCGACCTGCCGTCGATCGCGGGCGGTTCGGCAATGCGGATCGCGGCGCCGGGGCCGGTCGAGCGGGTCGTCGCGACGTGGTATGCGATCGGCGGAACCGTCACCGCCGGCGAGCGCCGGGTGAAGATCGAGACAGCCCGCGCGCGGCTGATGGGCGGCGACCAGCGTGCGGTGGCGGTGCATGTGTCCGCGGTGGTTGCGTCTGGTGGCGATGGGCCGGGCGCGATCCGCCGGTTCGTGACCGCCGCGGGAGGGGTGGAGCGGCTCGCCCGGGATTAGGCGCTCAGCGCAGTTTGGCGATGGTCAGGCCGTCCGCCTTGGCGCGATCCTTGGTCGATTCCTCGGAGCGGCGCAGCGCCTTCGATATCGCTTTCAGGGCCATGCCCTTCTTGGCGAATTGGTGCAGCTTCTGGATCTCCTCGGGAGTCCAGGGCTGGCGGTGGCGTTCGAACGTGTCGTCCTTCGCCATCAGAATACCGCTATCGCTGCGTGGAGGGCGAGGGCGACGAGCGCCAGGGAGGACAGCGCGAACAGCAGGAGGCGGATCAACACCCGGTTGACCGTTGCCTGGACGATCGAATGCGCGATCCGCAGGATGACGTATGCCCAAGCAATCGTCGCGTTCAGCCCGTCGCCCTGGCCGATGATCGCCAGCACCAGCGTGACGGCGTAGAACAGCGTCGGCTGCTCCATCAGGTGGTTGTAATTGTGCGCCTTCCACTGGACGTGCGGCGGCAGCGCGCGGTCCGCGTCGGCCGCTTTGGACCCGACCAGCGTGCCGAGATCGGCGCCGGCGGCCTTCATCGCGGGAAGCCGGGTCACCACCATCCAGATCAGCATCACCAGCGACCAGGCGATGAGTACCACCACCGGTTTCAGGATTTCGGACGTCACGAAAAAAGCCTCCCCCTCGATCATGAGGGAGAGGCTGCATCATCCGTTGGTTGCGTGCAACATATCAGTCGGCGAAGAGCGTCGCCCATTTGCGGACCGGCCGGTCCTTCCACAGGCCGCGGTGCCAGGCGTCGGAGGCGAGCAGCGGCATCACCGAACCGGCTTCGGCGAAGACCATCTGTTCGATGCCGGTGTTCACCTTGCCCCAGCTGGCCGCTTCCTG
>DASTLZ010000036.1:0-9277 GCA_035714425.1 Sphingomonas sp. | reverse complement strand
ACGACACTTCCGACCGCCTGTATTTCGAACCGCTGACCACCGAAGACGTGCTCGCGATCCTCGACGTGGAGAAATCGCGCGGCGAATTGGTCGGCGTGATCGTTCAGTTCGGCGGGCAGACCCCGCTCAACCTGGCGCGTGCGCTGGAAGCCGCGGGCATCCCCATCCTGGGCACCGCGCCCGACGCGATCGATCTGGCCGAGGATCGCGAGCGCTTTGCCGGCCTCGTCAGCAAGCTGAAGCTGTTGCAGCCAGCCAACGGGCTGGCGCGCAGCCGTGACGAGGCGATCGTCGCTGCGGAGCGGATCGGCTATCCGGTGCTGATGCGGCCCAGCTACGTGCTGGGCGGCCGGGCGATGGAGATCGTCGACACGCCCGCGCAGCTCGACGATTATATCGCGACGGCAGTGCAGGTGTCGGGCGACAGTCCGGTGCTGATCGACCAATATCTGCGCGATGCGATCGAGGTCGATGTCGACGCGATCTGCGACGGCACCCCAGGGGATTCTGGCGTCGTGGTCGCGGGTGTGCTCCAGCATATCGAGGAAGCGGGCGTCCATTCCGGCGACAGCGCTTGTTCGATCCCGCCCTACAGCCTGTCACCCGAAATCGTCGCCGAGATCGAGCGCCAGACGGTCGCGCTCGCCCACGGCCTGTCGGTCAAGGGGCTGATGAACATCCAGTTCGCCGTCAAGGATGGGCTGGTCTACCTCATCGAAGTCAATCCCCGCGCCAGCCGCACCGTACCTTTCGTCGCCAAGGCGATCGGCGTGCCGGTGGCCAAGATCGCAGCGCGGGTCATGGCCGGAGAGCTGTTGCGGGACTTGCCACCGATCGACAGGCACATCTCGCACGTCGCTGTAAAGGAAGCGGTATTTCCTTTCTCGCGCTTCCCCGGCACCGATCCTGTCCTCTCACCGGAAATGAAGAGTACCGGCGAAGTCATGGGAATCGCCGCCGACTTCACCACCGCCTTCGCCAAGGCGCAGCTGGGGGCAGGCACCGTGCTGCCGACCGCGGGCGCGGTGTTCGTCAGCGTCAAGGACGGGGACAAGGCGTCGATCGTCACCGCAGCCCGCATGCTGGTGGACACCGGCTTCGCCATCGTCGCGACCGGCGGCACCGCCGATCACCTGCTCGCCGCCGGCGTGCCGGTGGAGCGAGTGAACAAGGTGGCGCAGGGGCGGCCGCATATCGTTGACCGGATCAAGGACGGCGGCATCGCGCTGATCTTCAACACCACCGAAGGCTGGCAGAGCCTGAAGGATTCCAAGCCGATCCGCCAGGCGGCGCTGGCGCAGCGCATTCCCTACTTCACTACGGCACCCGCCGCGGTGGAAGCGGCGCGGGCGATCGCCGCGGCCGCGGCGGGGGGGGCGACCCGCGGGGTTGAAGTGCGCCCCTTGCAATCCTATTATTCCCAGTCGCACGGTTAATTCCGACATAAATATGTGAAGTGCGTGGCGGAACCCTTTAGGTTCTCGCACGGGCGAATGATTTGGGGACGAGACTATGGCTACCGTCGACAAGATGCCCATGCTGCAGGAAGGCTATGACCGCCTCACGGCAGACCTGCGGCGTCTGAAAGCGGAACGCCCGCAGATCGTCGATGCGATCGAGGAAGCGCGCGCGCATGGCGATCTTTCGGAAAACGCTGAATATCACGCCGCCAAGGAGCAGCAGGGCCAGAACGAGGCCACGATCTCCGACATAGAGGACAAGCTCAGCCGCGCGCAGATCATCGACCCGAAGGATCTGTCGGGCGACAAGGTCGTCTTCGGCGCGACGGTGACGTTGCTTGACGAGGACGACAAGCCGGTCACCTACCAGATCGTCGGCCAGACCGAGGCGAATGCCAAGACCGGCCGGATCAGCTACAACTCGCCGCTCGGCCGCGCGTTGATCGGGCGCCGCGTCGACGAAGAGGTGGAAGTCACGGTTCCTTCGGGCGATCGCTATTACGTCGTCTCGAAGATCGCCTTCATCTGATCCATGCGCTGGCAGGACACGCCGGTTACCGCAGGCATAGCGCTGGTGACGTTGGTCGTCTCGGCGTTGATTCTGCTGTCCGGCGCACTGCCTTCCCTCGCGCTCGGCGCCGGGTTCGTGCCGTTGCGGCTGGAGGGCGTCGCATTGCCGGCGGGGCTGTCGATCGTGGCGCCTGTGTGGCTGACGCCGCTTGCCGCCACGCTGATCCACGGCGGCGTCTTCCACGTCGTCTTCAACCTGCTGATGCTGCTGGTCGCGGGCAGCATGCTGGAGCGCGCCATCGGCGGGCCGGCGACGGCATTTGTGTACGTCGTCGGCGCCTACGCCGCTGCTGCCGGGCAATTTGCGTTCGATCCGCAATCGGCCGCGCCGATGATCGGCGCGAGCGGTGCGACCTCCGCGATCATCGGTGCCTATGCGCTGCTATACGGGCAACGCCGGGCGAAGCCGGTCGGGCCGTTTTCCGCCGATGTCGTGCATGTCGCATGGCTGGCGGCGGCGTGGATCGGGGTGCAGTTGCTGGTCGGCGCGTCGGGTAGCGGTGGCATCACCGTGGCGATCGGCGCGCATATCGGCGGCTTCCTGGCGGGCCTGGCGCTCGCGCGACCTGCCTTGCTCTGGCGCTATCGCCGCGCCTGACGCCGTGCCCCGTTAAGATCGGGGATCAGGCCGGCTTGGACAGCATGTCCGGCTGGAGCAGCCGGTGCATGTGGACGATGACGAATTTCATCTCGGCATCGTCGACGGTACGCTGCGCAGCACTGCGCCACGCTTTTTCCGCGCTGGCGTAATCGGGAAAGACGCCGACGATCTCGATCGACGACAGGTCTTCGAAATCGAGCGTCTGGGGATCGCTGACGCGACCGCCGAAGACCAGGTGGAGCTTGCTCATCGGATCGTCTCCCGGGGGGAATGAACCCCGGCATTACGGCGTGCGCTGTTGCGCCGCAACACAATGCACGGACCGCGGGCGCGATCGCATCGCACCCGCGGCCCCGCCTCGCGTTACGCGTCGGTCGAGGCGCTCGTCTTGGCGGCAGCGCCCGCGCTGCTCGCCGCCTTCACCACGCCCTGGAACAGGCCCTTGGCCTGATCGCGCACCGCATCCTTGGTCAGCCCGCGCGCTTCCAGTTCGGTGCGCCCGGCATCCTTTGCCGCGGCCACCGCCGCACGCGCTGTGGTGCCGAGCCGCGCGCCCAACGGCGCCAGCAATTCCTTCTCGCGCGCCGACCGCGGGATCAGCGCGCCGATCGCCGCACCCACGGCGATGCCACCGATCAGGATGCCGAGCGGGCTCGATTCGATCCCCTGCGCCGCGCGCCGCGCCGCATCGGATGCGGTGGTGCGCGATGCGTCGATCGCCTTGCCGGTGTGCTTCACGGTGCTTTCATACGCATGGCTGGCGCTGCCGACGACGGCATCGACGCCGTCCCGAATGCGGCCGTGGCTCGCGGTGTCGTTGGGCTGCGAAGGCGTCTGCGGTGTGTTCTGGTTCATAATCATGTCCTTACGACAGGGATCAATCCCGCTTCGGCGGGGGGAGCATCGGCACGGCGGCGGCGGAACAGCCTCATGATGCGGTGGCGGGCCAGGAAGACGATGGTGATCGCCGCGGCACCGGCCACCGCCTGGGGATTGCCCTTGGCGGTGTCCAACGCGGCATTGCCTGCGATCGTCACGTCCTGCTTCGCCTTAAGCGCGAGTTCGCGCGGATCGAGCTTCGCCTGCAAATTGGCGACCGTCGTCGACAGCCGCTCACGCGCGATCACGGTCCGCGCTTCCGCCGCGAACAGCGTCTCGGCCGGGGTTGGCACGCTCATATCGCCGCTCCCACCTGAACGGGTGCCGTGAGCCGACGCTTGCCGATAAGGCCGAGCACACCGGCCACGATCAGGGTCAGCACGACGACGGCCAGCGTCGCCAGCCCTGGCCCAATCACCGTCGCAAGCGAGAGGATCGCGCCGACCAGCATTGCAATCAATGCCCCCAATGCTAGCACTGCTGCCGCCACGAAGAAGACGACCGCGCCCTTATACGCGGCCGCCCGTTCGCCGAGCCGGGCCTTCTGCAACGCGACTTCGGCGGACACGACCTCGCGGGAATCATCGACGAGTTGCGCGACAAGCGCGGCGACGCCCGGTCCCGCGGGGTCGCTATGTCCGATATGCGGGGTCATCGCAGCGTCAGCCCTGATGGATAGTGTCGGGTTGCGCGGCGTCCGGCGCGGCTTCCAGGCCGGACTGAACGACGCGCGCCACGGCAAAGCCGACTGTCGCGGCGATACCGATGGCGATGCCGGGGCTCGCCCGCACGAAGGCCCGGACGTCGTCGACCAGCGCGTCGACGTCCTTGGCCTTCAGCGAATCGGAAAACGTGGTCACCTGCCCGGCCGCGCTGCGCGCATATTGGCCATATTGGCTGCCCAGCTTCTCATCGACGGTATTGGCCGCGTCATGGAGCAGCTGGGACAATTGGTCCAGCGTCTCGCCGGCTTTCGCCTTGCCCTGATCGGCAAACGCGCGTGCCTTGTCGGTCGCTTGCGTCGCCAGCTTGCCGCCACCGTCCTTCAGCGCGGCCTTGGCTGCGGCGGCACCGGTGGGCGCCTCCTGCGCCGGCGTGAAACCGACGCCGGCGTCCTTCAACGGCGCAGCCGGCGTGAACGCCGCATCTGCGGGGGGAATGGCGGCAGCTGGAGCGCCAAGATCGTTTTGGGGATAAAGGTCTGTATCGGACACGGAAAGTTCATCCTTTCGAATCTGTCGACTGCTTCAACCCCGCGGGTAGGACGACGTTCCATCGCCGCGCGCGAATTGCCCAAGCCGGCAGCAGGCGATAAGAGCGCGCGCAAGCCCCGACGTGCAGATTAGGAGCATCGTTACATGACCGCAATAATCGACATCCACGCCCGCCAGATCCTGGACAGCCGGGGCAATCCCACCGTGGAAGTCGACGTGCTCCTGGAAGACGGCAGTTTCGGGCGCGCGGCGGTCCCCTCCGGCGCGTCGACCGGCAAGCACGAAGCCGTCGAAAAGCGCGACGGCGACAAGACGCGCTGGGGCGGCAAGGGCGTCGACCAGGCGGTCGAGGCGGTAAACGACGAGATCGTCGACGCGGTGCTGGGCCTGGATGCGGAGGATCAGGCCGATCTCGATCGCGCGATGATCGATCTGGACGGGACGGAGAACAAGAGCCGGCTCGGCGCCAATGCGATCCTGGGCGTCAGCCTGGCCGCGGCGAAGGCGGCGGCGGAGGCGCGCGGCCTGCCGCTATATCGCTATATCGGCGGAGTCTCCGCGCATCTGCTGCCGGTGCCGATGATGAACATCATCAACGGCGGCGAACATGCCGACAATCCGATCGATTTCCAGGAATTCATGATCGTGCCGGTCGGCGCGCCGAACATCGTGGAGGCGGTGCGCTGCGGTTCCGAAATCTTCCACACCCTGAAGAAGGGGTTGAGCGAAAAGGGCCTGAACACCGCGGTGGGCGACGAGGGCGGCTTCGCGCCGAATATCGCCAGCACCACCGATGCGCTGGATTTCATCATGGCCTCGATCGAAAAGGCCGGATACCGGCCCGGCGACGACGTGATGCTTGCGCTGGATTGCGCCGCGACCGAATTCTTCAAGAACGGCAAATACGACATTTCGGGCGAGAACCGCATCCTGTCGAGCCACGAGATGGCGGACTATCTGGCCGATCTCGCCCGGCGCTACCCGATCTTCTCCATCGAGGACGGCATGGCGGAGGATGATTTCGAAGGGTGGAAGGCGTTGACCGACATGATCGGCGACACCGTTCAGCTCGTCGGCGACGATCTGTTCGTGACGAACCCGAAGCGGCTGAAACAGGGCATCGAAGACGGCCTGGCCAATTCGCTGCTGGTGAAGGTCAACCAGATCGGCACGCTGACGGAGACGCTGGAAGCCGTATCGATGGCGCAGCGCGCGCGCTACACCGCTGTGATGAGCCACCGGTCGGGCGAGACCGAGGATGCGACGATCGCCGATCTGGCGGTCGCCACCAATTGCGGTCAGATCAAGACGGGCAGCCTGGCGCGTTCCGATCGGCTCGCCAAATACAACCAGCTGATCCGCATCGAAGAGGAATTGGGCGACGCCGCCCGCTACGCCGGGCGTGACGTGCTGGTGCGAAAGCGCTAGATGGACGGCCATGCCGCGCGCCCGTACCTCCAATTTCCGCAACACCATGCGCCGTGCCGCGCTGCCGGCGATCGCGCTGACCGTCATCGCCTTCTTCGCGGCTTATGCGGTGCTCGGCCGCAACGGCGTGCTGGCGTACGGCGATTACAAGCGCCAGCTGGCGAAACGCGAGCGCGACTATGCGGAACTGGATCGCCGGCGCGCGGTGTTGAAGAACCGGGTCGTGCTGCTCAACCCCGATCACGCCAATCCCGACATGGTCGACGAAATGGTCCGCCGGCAATTGAACGTGGCGCACCCCGACGAAGTGATCGTGCCACTCAACACCCGTTGAAGCGTCGCGCAGCACGTCCCCGCGCCGGCCGCACCCACCGCCGTTCGTTTCGAGCGAAGTCGAGAAACCGGGGCGGGGCGTTTTCCTTGGAATGACCGGCACGCGTGATACGAACCAGCACCCGTTCCCCCTGGGCCCGGCGCACACCGGCGCGGGGGGAGACGGGCAGGGCGCTGTGCTTAGCGCCCCAGGAAAGTGAGCAGGTCTGCGCTCAGCCGGTCGCTTTCCGTTACGTTCAGGCCGTGCGGCGCGCCGTCATATTCCACGAGCTGGCTGTGCGCGATGCCCGCCGCGGCGGCGCGGCCGGCGGCATCGATCGGCACCGTCTTGTCGGCCGTTCCGTGGACGATCAGCGTCGGCACCCGGAATGCCGGCAGGTCGGGGCGGAAATCGGTGTGGCCGAATGCCTGCGCGCACGCCAGGGTCGGCTTCAGGCCCGCCATCATCGCCATCGACGCCGACCAGTCGAGCACATCGTCGCTGACCGGGCTCGAGATGTAGCCGACGCCGTAGAAGTGCGGTGCGAACGTTTCGCGGAAGAAATTGGGGCGATCCTTCTTGATGCCGTCGGCGATCTGGTCGAACGTCGATTGCGGCGTGCCGTGCGGATTGTCGTCGGTCTTCAGCATGAACGGCACGACCGATGAAATCAGGCCTGCGGCGATCACACCCTTGCCCGCGTGCCGGCTCATGTACCGCGCGACTTCGCCGCCGCCCATCGAAAACCCGACGATCGCCGCATCGTGATCGGCGCCGGTCGCCTGCATGACATCGGCCAGATCGTCCGACAGCGTGTCGTAATCGTAACCGTTCCACGGCTGTGCGGATCGGCCGAAGCCGCGCCGGTCATACGCGATGGCGCGAAACCCCGCGTCCGCCAGCGCCATCGCCTGCGCGTCCCAGCTGTCCGCGTTCAGGGGCCAGCCGTGCAGCAGGATGACCGGCCGTCCGCCGCTGCCCCAATTCTTGACGTACAGGTCGGTGCCGTCGCGCGTCTTGACGTAGGGCATGGCTTGATCCTCGTTAGTGGCGGTCTGCGGCGGGGGAACGCGGCGCGCGAACGCCTGTTCCGCTGGCGCAACCGTCTGCGCCCTGCCAGCATCGCCGCCGGCGACGAATCGCAAAGGATATTGGATGCGTATGAAGGCATTGATGGCATTGGGCTATCCGCGCTGGCGATGGGCGCATCGGCGCAGGCCCCGACGAAGTCCACGGCGGCTGCCACTTGGGGCGGCTTTCGCGATCGGTTCATCGAAGAAGGCTTCCGGCTCGACCCCGCGGGCGCGGTGTATCAGGGCCGCCACGATTTCGACGGCGGCCTGGCCGATTGGAGCGCCGCCGGCCTGAAGCGCCAGAGCGCGTTCTATCACGATGCCATCACCGCCGCGTCGGCGATGCGTGGGCTGAAGGGTCGCGATGCGTTCGAACGCGACTATCTGATCCAGGTTGCGCGGGGTCGCTTGTTCTGGTTGGAGGACGCCGATCAGCCGCATCGCAACCCCGCTTACTATGTCGGCGGAGGCCTCGATCCGAACGTGTATATTTCGCGCAATTACGCGCCAAAACCGGTGCGCATGCGCGCATTGATCCGGTTTTTCGGCAAAATACCGTCCGCGGCCGAACAAATTCGCGAAAATTTGAGGACGCCGATGCCGCTCAGCTTCGTGGAATACGGGGTGTCGGGATTCCGAGGCTTTGCTGATTATTACGTCGGCGACGCCCGCACCGCCTTCGTAGACGTAAAGGATCCGGCGCTGCAAGCCGAGTTCAAGGCGGCCTCGAAAAAGGCATCGGACGCGATGGCCGGACTGGCGGACTGGCTCTCGGGCCAGCGCAAGACCGCGACGCAAGACTTTGCACTCGGGGCGAATCGTTTCCAGCGGATGGTGCGAGAAACCGAAGGCGTCGATGCGACGTTGGACCAGCTCGAAGCCGCGGGCCGCGCCGATCTGAAGCGCAACCAGGACGCGCTGCGCACCGCCTGCGCCACCTACGCACCCGGCGCCACGATCGGCGCGTGCATGGAAAAGATGAACGCGGACAAGCCTTTAGGCGGTCCGGTCGCGGAAGCGCGGCGGCAAATCCCGACCCTGCGCGCCTTCGTCGTCGCGCACGATCTCGTCACGATCCCCGACAAGGAACAGGCGCTGGTCGAGGAAAGCCCACCCTATAACCGGCAGAACAGCGCCTATATCGATCCGCCGGGACCCTTCGAACGCGGCATCCCCTCGATCTACTACATCTCCCCACCCGATCCCTCCTGGGACAAGAAGACGCAGGACGCCTTCGTACCAGGGACGAAGGACCTGCTGTTCACCTCCGTCCACGAAGTCATGCCGGGACATTTCCTGCAGTTCCGCCACGCCAATCGCTCGCCTTCGCTCTTCGGCCGCCTCTTCGTCGGCTACGCCTTCGCCGAGGGCTGGGCGCATTACGCCGAGGAAATGATGTGGGAAGCCGGGCTGAACGCCGGCGATGTGGAAACCCACATCGGCCAACTCTCGAACGCGCTGTTGCGCGATTGCCGGTATCTGTCGGCGATCGGCATGCACGCGCGGGGCATGACGCAGGAGCAGTCACGACAGATGTTCGTCACGCAATGCTACCAGGACGAGGGCAATGCGCGGCAGCAATCGGCGCGCGGCACCTATGACCCGGCGTATCTGAACTACACGATGGGCAAATTGATGATCCGCCGCCTGCGCACCGACTGGACCGCGCGCCACGGTGGGCGTGCGTCGTGGAAGGCGTTCCACGATCAGTTCCTCAGCTTCGGTGGCCCACCTATTCC
>DASTLZ010000035.1:0-7711 GCA_035714425.1 Sphingomonas sp. | reverse complement strand
GGCCTAGGACCCGCGCTCTGAAACGCTTGGCCTAGCCGTCCGTGGCGGCTATGCGGCGCCAGCATTCGCGCTTGGGGAATTGGTGATGGGGTATCGGATAGTGGTCGCGGGCGCGACCGGCAGCGTCGGCCGTGAGATGCTGAACATCCTGGCCGAGCGCGAATTCCCGGCGGACGAGATCGCCGCACTGGCATCCTCGCGCAGCCAGGGTGAGGAAGTCGAATATGGCGACACCGGCCGCATGCTCAAGGTGCGCAATATCGAGCATTTCGATCCCGCCGGCTGGGACATGGCGCTGTTCGCGATCGGTTCGGAAGCGACGAAGCTGTATGCGCCCAAATTCGCCGCGGCCGGCTGCACCGTGATCGACAATTCGTCGCTCTACCGGATGGATCCGGACGTGCCGCTGATCGTGCCGGAAGTGAACCCGGATGCGATCGCCGGCTATACCGCGCGCAACATCATCGCCAATCCCAATTGCTCGACCGCGCAGATGGTCGTCGCGCTGAAGCCGCTGCACGATGCCGCGACGATCAAGCGCGTCGTTGTCGCGACCTATCAATCCGTGTCCGGCGCCGGCAAGGCGGGGATGGACGAATTGTTCGAACAATCGCGCAACATCTTCGTCGGCGATCCGGCTGAAGCGAGAAAGTTCACCAAGCAGATCGCGTTCAACGTGATCCCGCACATCGACAGCTTCCTGGACGACGGATCGACCAAGGAAGAATGGAAGATGGTGGCCGAAACCAAGAAGATCCTCGACCCCAAGATCAAGGTGACCGCGACGTGCGTGCGCGTGCCCGTGTTCGTCGGCCATTCGGAGGCGATCAACATCGAATTCGTCGACGAAATCTCCGCCGAACGCGCGCGGGACATCCTGCGCGAGGCACCCGGCATCATGCTGGTCGACAAGCGCGAGGACGGTGGATACGTGACGCCCGTCGAATGCGTCGGCGATTTCGCCACCTTCATCAGCCGCGTGCGCGAAGACCCCACCGTCGACAGCGGCCTGTCCCTATGGTGCGTCAGCGACAATCTGCGCAAAGGCGCGGCGCTGAACGCAGTGCAGATCGCCGAATTACTCGGTCGGCGCTATCTGCAAAAGGGGTAATGATCACGATCGAACCGCTCGCCTGACCTCGCCCTCAATGCCCCATTGCGTCGGGGTCGGCCTTCACCGGTGGACCGCCGGCGGGACGCTTGAGGAGCAGGACGAGGGGGATGGTCGCGGCCGTCAGGATCATCATGACCTTGAAATCGTCGAGATACGCGATCATCGCCGCCTGCTGGTTGACCAATTGGTCCGCGATCGCCAACGCCTGATCGGTCGCCCCGCCCAGGATGCCGCCGAGCAAAGGGTCGATCGCCGACAGGCCACCCGCGGTGATATGGCTGCCTAGATCCGAATGGCTGATCTGCAGATTGCGCGCGAGCAGCACGGTGACCATCGAGATGCCGACCGAGCCGCCCATGTTGCGCGCCAGGTTCATCAGGCTGGCGCCCTCCGTCCGCTTGGCGGGATCGAGCGTGCCGAACGCGATGATGTTCAGCGGGATGAAGATCAGGCCCAGCCCGATGCCCTGGACGACGCCGGTGGTGACGAGCGGCATCGCACTCATCTCGATCGTCCAGCGCGTCATTTCCCACAGCGAATAGGCCGCGATCGACAGGCCAAGGCCGACGAGCAACCGCGGATCGACGCCGCGCTGCATCAGCCGGCCGGCGACGAACATGCTGGCGACGATCCCGATGCCGCGCGGCATCAACAGGATGCCGGTGGCCAGCACGGGATAGCCGAACAGGGATTGCAGCATCGGCGGCAACAGCGCGAGCGTCGCCGTCATCAACAGGCCGACGACCAGCATGAAGCCGATGCCGGTCACCAGGTTGCGATTGGCGAACAGGCTGCGCGGGAACATCGGGTCCTTCGCGGTGAACAGATGGACGCCGAACATCCATGCGGCGCACAGTGCCACGCCCGCCTCGATCCGCACTTCCCAGCTGTCGAACCAGTCCAGGGTCTGCCCGCGGTCGAGCATCAGCTGGAACACGCTGATCGCGATCGCCAGCGTGGAAAAGCCGAACAGGTCGAACTTACGCAAGGTGATCTGCCGCGACGGCAGCAGCGCCCACAGGATCGCGAAACAGCCGATGCCGACGGGCACGTTGACGTAGAAGCACCAGCGCCAATCGTAATTGTCGGTCAGCCAGCCGCCGATCACGGGGCCCAAGATAGGGCCGACCATGATGCCCATGCCCCAGATCGACATGGCGCTGGCCTGTTTCGATTTCGGGTTGATGTCCATCATCACCGTCTGGCTGAGCGGGTTCATGAACGCCGCGGCAACCCCCTGAAGCAAGCGGAATGCCACCATCGCGCCCAGATTGGTCGCCAGCCCGCACAGCATGGAGGCCACGACGAAGCCGACGACGGCGCCCAGGAACAAGGCGCGCGATCCGACGCGATCGGACAGCCAGCCCGTCATCGGGATCGCGACCGCGGACGCGACGATATAGCTGGTCAGTACCCAGGTGATCGTGTCCGACGTCGCGCCCAGCGACGCCTGCATGTGCGGCAGCGCGACGTTGGCGATCGTCGAATCCAGGATCTGCATGATCGTCGCCGCCATGACGCCGAGCGTCAGCAGCGGGCGGTTGCGGGTGTACAGCGCCGCGGGTTCTTCGTCCGGCACCGCCGTGATGGGCGCGGCTACGCTTGCCACCGGGTTGCGCTTACCGGCCGCCGCGGACGTCGACGGTGACGTCGGCCGATTGCCCGGCGATCAGGGCACGCGGGCTCTTGTCGTCGATCGCGATGCGCACCGGTACGCGCTGCGTCACTTTCACCCAATTGCCGGTGGCGTTCTGCGCGGGGAGCACGGAAAACTCGCTGCCGGTGCCGGCGCCGATCGACTGGACATGCCCCTTCAGCACCAGGCCGGGATAGGCGTCCAGCCGCACTTCGGCGGGCTGGCCCAGCCGCATGTGGTTCAGATCGGTTTCCTTGAAATTCGCCTCCACCCAGGATCGGCCGTTGGCGACCACGCTGACCGCGGGCAGGCCGGTGACCATCATGTTGCCGACTTGCAGTCGATCGGTCTGGCTGATCGTGCCGTCGATCGGCGCGCGCACGACGGTGCGTTGCAGGTCAAGCGCGGCGCGCGCGCGCTGCACTTGCGCGGCGGCGATGGCCGGATTGACGCCGGGCAGGGCGGAGCCGGTCGCCAGCTTCGCCTGCGCCTCCGCAGCGTTCGACTGGGCGTTGGCCAGCTGCGCCCGCGCCTGTTCCAGTGCGTGCTGCGATTGCTGGAGCCGGGCGCGGGTGGTGAAGCCTTGCGTCATCAACGTGCTTTGGCGGCCGTAATCCTCCTGCGCATTGACGATGGCGTCGCGCGCGGCTTGGATATCGGCCGCGGTGCCGGCGGATTCGGCGCGCAGCGAGGTCACCGACACCTGCGCGCTTGCGATCGCGGCCTGCGCCTGACGCACGGCGATGTCGTAGGGGGAGGGGTCGATGCGGAACAGGACGTCGCCAGCCTTCACGACCTGATTCTCCTGCACCGCGACCTGGACGATGCGGCCGGCGACGTCGGAGGACACCGACACCTTGTCCTGCGCGATATAGGCGTTGTCGGTCGACACGAACTGCCCCGCGGTCAGCCAGAAATAGGCCGCGACCGCCAGCACGATCAACGGCACGCTGACCATCATCACCGGGCGCAGCCAGCGGCGGCGCGGCTTCGCGTCCGGTTCGACGGTCGCGGCGTCCGTCAGGGGCAGGGCGTCGGCGCGCAAGTCGCGCTGGGGATCGGCATCAGCCATGAGCAGTCTCACGATAGCGGGGTTCGGCGGAGAGATTGGCGCGGATGCGGGCGAGCGCGTCGTTGAGCGCGGCACGTTCCGGGGGGGCGATCCCGTCGAGCGAGGCGTCCACGACATCGTCTGCGATGGCGCGCAGCTGTTCGATCAACGGACGCGAGCGTTCCGTCAGATAGATGTTCCAGGCGCGCCGATCGGCGGGATCGCGGCGGCGCTCGACCAGACCGGCTTCCGCCATGCGGTCGATCATCCGGCACAGCGTGATCGGCTCGACCTCGATCCGTTCGGCCAATGCCGCCTGCTGCAACCCTTCCTCCCGCGCCAGCGTTACGAGCGTGCGCCATTGCGGGCGCGTCACCCCCAGCTGCCGCGCGCGATCGTCGAAGCGGCGCCGCATCAGGCGCGACACGTCGCCGATCAGAAAGGCCAGTCGATCACTCATGCGGACCATATAATAAGCATGCTTATCGTTGGTAAGAGTGAATTCGCGCTGATTTTTCCGATCGCATTCTGGACAGCCGCAATGCGCACGCGCATCTGGCGGACATGAGCCAGCCCGCCAGCCCCCCCGACCTCCGCAGCCATCGTTTCGACAGCTTCGACGGCGTGGGACTCGCGTGGCACGAGATGGGCGAGGGGCGGCCGGTGGTGCTGATCCACGGCTATTTCTCGGACGCAAAGACCAATTGGATACGCTACGGCCATGCTGCCGCCATCGCCGCGCGCGGCTTTCGCGTCATCATGCCGGATCTGCGCGCGCACGGCGACAGCGACAAGCCGCATGACGCCGCCGCCTATCCGCGCGACGCGCTGACCCGCGATGGCCATGCGCTGATCGCGCATCTCGGGCTGAGCGACTATGATCTGGGCGGCTATTCGCTGGGCGCGCGGACGACGTCGCGGATGCTGGCCACCGGCGCGGCGCCGCGGCGGGTGATCTTTTCCGGCATGGGCCTGGAAGGGCTGATCGACACCGGTCGGCGCGCCGGCCATTTCCGCAACATCTTGACGAACCTGGGCAAGCACCCGCGCGGCACGCCGGAATGGCTGGCGGAGGCGTTCCTGAAGACGACCGGCGGCGATCCCGTCGCGCTGCTGGGTATCCTGGACACTTTTGCGGATACCCAAGCGGCGACGATCGCCGGCTTCGCGCAGCCCACGTTGGTGGTGTGCGGGGCGGAGGATCAGGACAATGGCTCCGCGCCCGCACTCGCCGACGCGCTGCCCGACGCGCGCTATGTCGAGGTGCCGGGGGGTCACATGAGTTCGGTGACGAAGCCCGAACTGGGCCACGCCATCGTCGATTTCCTGGCGGCTTGACCCCGCGCCGGTCGGCGGGGCATCACCTGCGGCAATAGCTTGCCACAGGAATTCCGACTTATGTTGCGTACTGCCGTCTCCGTCCTCGCGCTCGCCTGCGCCACGCCCGCGTTCGCCCAGACTCCGTCCGCTGCCACCGCTGCCGAAGCCGACGCCTTCGTCGCCAGCGCGGAAGCCCAGCTGTCGGCGCAATCCGGGCCGGTGAACCAGGCGAACTGGATCAACGCCACTTTCATCACCGACGACACCGATGCGCTCGCAGCGAAGGCCAATGCCGAACAGACCGAATTGGCCGTGAAGCTCGCGACCGACGCGGCGCGCTTCGCCAGCGTGCCCGGCCTGTCCGCCGATACCCGTCGCAAGCTCGACCTGCTGCGCGGCGGCATCACCTTGCCAGCCGCGGCGCGGCCCGGCGCGGCGGACGAACTGGCGACGCTGACCACCAAGATGTCGTCGGCGTACGGCAAAGGCCGCGGTACGCTGGACGGCAAGCCGATCAACGGCTCCGACATCGAAGCTGCGATGGGCGAAACACGCGACCCCGCGAAATTGCAGGAGATGTGGACCAGCTGGAACGACCAGGTCGGCGCGCCCCTGCGCGGCGATTACGCCAAGATGGTCGGCCTGGCGAACGAGGGTGCGAAGGGGCTGGGGTATAGCGACGTCGGTGCGCTGTGGCGCTCCGGCTATGACATGACGCCGGAGCAATTCGCCGCGGTCAGCGACCGGATCTGGAAGCAGGTCGAGCCATTGTACCTGTCGCTCCACACCTATGTCCGCTGGAAACTGAACGCCAAATACGGCGATGCGGTGCAGGCCAAGACCGGGCCCATCCGTTCCGACCTGCTCGGTAATATGTGGGCGCAGGAATGGGGCAACATCTACGACATCGTCGCACCGCCGGGCGCGGGCGACCTGGGCTATGACACCGGCGAGCTGTTGAAGGCCAAGGGCTACGACCCGGTGAAGATGGTGCGCGCAGGGGAGGGCTTCTATTCGTCGCTCGGCTTTGCGGCGCTGCCCGACACGTTCTGGGCCCGCTCGCAAATCGTGAAGCCGGCGGACCGCGAAGTCATCTGCCATGCATCGGCGTGGGACATCGACAACCTCGACGATATCCGCATCAAGATGTGTACCAAGGTGAATGCCGACGATTTCACGACGATCCACCACGAACTCGGCCACAATTACTATCAGCGCGCGTACAAGGCGCAGCCGTTCCTCTATAAGAACGGCGCGAACGACGGCTTCCACGAAGCGATCGGCGACACCATCGCCTTGTCGATCACGCCCGATTATCTGGTGAAGATCGGCCTGCTGGCGCCGGAGAAAGTGCCCAGCGCGGACAAGGACATCGGCCTGCTGCTGCGCCAGGCGATGGACAAGGTCGCGTTCCTGCCGTTCGGGCTGTTGATCGACAAATGGCGCTGGGGCGTATTCTCGGGCGAGATCGCGCCGACTGCCTATCAGGGGTCGTGGGATAAGCTGCGCCTGCAATATCAGGGGATCAAGCCGCCGCTGGCGCGCGACGAGACCCGGTTCGATCCGGGCGCCAAATATCACGTGCCCGCCGGCGTGCCTTATGTCCGCTATTTCCTGGCGCGCGTGCTGCAATTCCAATTCTACGAAGCGGCGTGCCGTCAGGCGGGCTGGAAGGGGCCGCTGCATCGGTGCAGCTTCTACGGCGATAAGGCGGTCGGCGCGAAGTTGAACGCAATGCTGGCGATGGGCCAGTCGAAGCCGTGGCCCGACGCGTTGCAGGTCTTCACCGGCAGCCGCGAGATGTCGGGTGCGTCGCTGGTCCGCTATTTCGCGCCGCTCAAGGCGTGGCTGGACAAGCAGAACAAGGGCAAGCCGACCGGCTGGTGACGCCGATCGGACGCGCCACCATCACGCGCCGCTCGGGTGGCGCGTGATGGTGGCTTTGGCGGTCAGGCGTCGGGAACGGTGTTCTCGTCGGCGATCCCGGCCTGGAACGATTTCGAGGAATCGGTGCCATCGGGCTGATGCGCCTTGGCTTTCTTCGAGGCGGCGGGCTTGGGCGTGCTGCCGCGCAGGCTGAGCAACGCCGCCGCTGCCGCCCCAACGACGGCAACGCCGCCGGCGATCGCCGCGGCACCCCATTTGCCGCCGACCTTGTCCGTCGCCTTGGCCGCTGCCGTCCGCGCCTTTGCGGCCGTCGTCTTGGGTGCAGCGCGAGCCGCCGTGGCACGCTTGGTCGTGCGTGGCTTGGGCGGCGCCTTGGCGGGCTTGGCCTTCGCGGGCTCTGCTGCCTTGTCTGCTACCGGCTTGGGCGAGCGCGTCGGCATTGCCTTTGCCGGGGTGCGGCGGGCGCGTGGCTTCGCCGGGGCCTTGGCGGGGGTGTCCGGCGTGTCGGGGGTGTCGGCCATGTGCGCTGCTCCTGCGGCAAATTGATTCGGCAGCGTAACGCCGGGTCGCGCGGTTGTTTCCCTTTACCGGAACGGCGGCTCGTCGAACGCGCGCAGCTTGCGGCTGTGCAGCTTGGCCCCTTCGCGGCGCAATTGCTCGCACGCTTCGATGCCGATGCGCATATGTTCGCTGATCGCGCGTT
>DASTLZ010000034.1:0-17288 GCA_035714425.1 Sphingomonas sp. | reverse complement strand
CTGTGATCTTGCATGGGCGAAATAGCGGTCGGCGATGATGCGCGGCGTGTCGCTGGACAACGTCTTTTCGCGCGTGATCGCGGCGGCCAGCGCATCGTCGGCCTGTTCGATCCGGTCGAGCACCTGCACCGCGGCACCGATCGCGGCGCGCACGTCATCGAGCTTGCGCTGCGCCACGCGTAGCGCGGTGTCGTAAGGCGTCGTCATGCCGCACCTGCCAGTTCGGGCGCCAGCATCGCGGCCAGCGTGGCGAAGGTGTCTTCCGCCTGCGCCTGATCGTTCTTGGTCTGGGTCAGCAGCCGTTCGATCGCAGGCGCGAGGCGGATCGCTTCGTCCACCTCCGCGCTCGATCCGGCCTTGTACGCGCCCAGCCGCACCATTTCCTCCATGTCGGCATAGGTCGACAGGATGCGGCGCGTCGCCAGGCGGATGCGGTTCTGTTCGTCGGTGTGGCAGCGCGGCAGCGTGCGCGAGACCGATTTCAGCACGTCGATCGCGGGATAACGGCCGCGCTCGGCGATCTTGCGGGTGATGACGATATGCCCGTCCAGGATGCCGCGCACCGCATCGGCGACCGGCTCGTTATGATCGTCGCCGTCGACCAGCACGGTGAACAGGCCGGTGATCGACCCCTGCCCCGCGATGCCCGGCCCGGCCCGCTCCAGCAGGCGCGGCAATTCGGCGAAGACAGTCGGCGTATAGCCCTTGGTCGCGGGCGGTTCGCCGCTGGCCAGCCCGATCTCACGCTGCGCCATCGCGAAGCGGGTGACCGAATCCATCAGGCAGAGCACGTTCAGGCCCTGGTCGCGGAAATGTTCGGCGACCGCCAGAGTCGTCCACGCCGCCTGCCGCCGCATCAGCGCGGGCTCGTCCGACGTCGCGACGACGACGACGCTGCGCGCCAGCCCTTCCTCGCCCAGATCGTCCTCGACGAATTCCTGCACCTCGCGGCCCCGCTCGCCGATCAGGCCGATGACGGCGACGTCGCAATTGGTCCACCGCGCCAGCATCGACATCAGCACCGATTTGCCGACGCCGGAGCCGGCGAACAGGCCCAGCCGCTGGCCGATGCACAACGGCGCGAACACGTCGAGCGCGCTGACCCCGGTCTGTACCTTGGCCCCGACGCGCGCGCGGGCGGAGGCCAGCGGCGGGTTGCAGCGGATCGGCCGCGCGACCATGCCATTGGCCAGCGGCCCCTTGCCGTCGACCGGGCGGCCCAGCCCGTCGACCATGCGGCCCAGCCAGCCCGCTGCCGGCCGCACCGAAAATTCGCTTGCCGCGACGACGGCGCGGGTGCCGGCGCGCAGCCCTTGCGCGTCGCTGAACGGCAGGCATTGGGCGATGTCGCCTTCCAGCCCGGTCACTTCGGTGTCGACCATCCGGCCGTTCGCCGCGATGCGGATGCGCGAGCCGATCTGCGCCGCGCCGGTAAGCCCGGCGACTTCGATCAACGCGCCGCGCGCGGCGACGACCGTGCCGTACCGATCCTCGACCGGCAGGTCGCGCAACGTCGCCCCCGCGGAGGAAAAAGCATCGCTGGCCAGCATCTCAGGCCGCGTCCGCCGTCGCCGTCGCGCGCGTCAGGGCCTGCTGCTCATAGTCCATCAACGCGCGGCAGATGGTGAGCGCGCGGTAATAATCGCCGGTCGCGGCATGGGCAGCGAAATCCAGGCACGCCTGGCGCGCGACGCCGTTCTCGAGCGCGCCGAGCAGATCGCCGAGCAGGCCGATGATCTGCTCGTGATGCCGCTCGCGCCCCGCTTCGTCGACATACGCCATCATGCACGCCAGATACAGGCGCCGGGCGGGCGTGTTCGCTTCGTCCGGGTTCATCACTTCACGACCGCGCAGGATGGCGACGCGGTTCTCGACGGCCAGCTCGACGCGGCCGGTGGCGCGCAGCACGGCGCCGTTGACGATCATCTTCTCGCCATCGCGCAACGAAATCCGCAACATGTCTTAAGCTCCCGCAAGGTTTAGCTGACTATAGGATGCAGGCGCGCGGTCCGGCCGCGAACGCCGGCAATTTTTGCCGCCGTGCGGCACAACCTGCCGCCCGAACAACAAACATCGCGATGCGCACCGGCCGGCTTCGTGCGGTTCTATAAGGTATCACGACGGGTTCTTTCCGCCCGCTCCGCGTCAAGGAGATCGCCATGAGCCTTTATTCCGCCCTGTTCGCCGGCGTGTCCGGCCTGTCTTCGGAAGCCAGCGCGATGGCCACCGCAGCGGACAACATCACCAACATCAACACGGTCGGCTACAAAGGCACGGATGCGCAATTCGCGACCCTGGTCGGCGGATCGAGTTCGTCCAAGGGCACCTATTCGGCCGGCGGCGTGCAGATGGTGCAACGGCCGCTGATCTCCAAGGAGATGCTGATGACGCCGACGTCCAATTCGACGGATCTGGCGATCGGCGGCCAGGGGTTTTTCGTGACCCGCACCGGCACCAGCGCCGACAGCGGCGTGGCGTTGACCCGCGCCGGATCGTTCAGCATCGACGAGGCGGGCTATCTGAAGAACACCGCCGGCCTGTACCTCCAAGGGTGGCGCCTCGACCCCGCGGGCAACATCAACAACACCGGCGGCGTCAATGGCCTGGAATCGATCCGCGTCAACGATCTGGTCGGCACCGCAAGTGCGACGACCAGGATTCAACTCTCGGCCAATTTCAAAAGTACCACCGCCAACGTGGCGTATAGTCCCGCCGTCGCGGCCAATGCCGCCGCCACGCCGGCCGTCGCGGCGAGCCCGGGCGACGTCGGAAAGATGGCTCTCTACGCCAAAGACCCTGACGCCGTCGGCGCGATCAAGCCTGTCTTCACACGACCTTTGGAGGTGTACGACCAGCAGGGCGGCACCCACACGCTGACGCTGGCGGTCGTCAAGACCGCGGACAATATGTGGCAAGGCGAAATCTACGTCACCCCACCTAGCGACGTTGTCGGCGGCGCGGCCACGAACGGCCTGATTTCGTCGGGTCCGATTGAGTTCAACACCGACGGTAGCCTGAAGAGCGATACGACGCAGGGCATTTTCGGGAACATCGAGCCGGTGTGGTCCAACGGCGCGGGCAGTGCCCCGATTTCGCTCAATTTGGGCACCACGGGCGGGTTCAATGGCCTGACCAGCTTCGACGACACATCGGCGGAGCGCACCAAATCGGTCGACGGCGGCAAGCTGGGCAATATCGCGTCGATCGGCGTTTCGAAGGACGGGATCGTCAGCGCGGTGTTCGAAAACGGCACCACCCGCAAGGTGTTCCAGCTGCCCGTCGCCACCGTCACCAATCCCGACGGGCTCAGCCGCCTGAACGGCAATGCGTTCCAGGTGTCCAACGAATCCGGCAGCATGGTAATCAACCCACCGGGATCGTTCGGCGGCGGCGATGTCGAAAGCTTCAAGCTGGAAGCGTCGACGACCGATCTGGCGCAGGAATTCACCAACATGATCCGGTTCCAACGCGCCTACAGTGCGTCGTCGAAGATCATCACCACGGTGGATGACATGCTCCAGGAAGTCAGCAACCTGAAGCGTTGATACAAAGCGAGGACTAGGAACCGGTGTCCATCAGCGACATACTTTCGTCGGCATTGTCCGGCCTGGGCGCGGCCCAGGCCGGCATGCGCACCGTGTCCAACAACATCGCGAACGTCAGCACGCCCGGCTATGCCCGCCAGACGGTATCGCTCAATCCCGGCAACAGCCAGGGCCGCACGAACGGCGTCGTCATCGGCGAACCTGGCCGCGTCGCCGATCGCTTCCTGGAAAACACCGCCTACGCGCGGGCAGGCGATGTCGGCAAGGCGAGCGTCACGTCCGATTACCTGGAACGGCTGCAATCGCTGCTAGGCGCGCCGGGCTCGGAATCGTCGATTTCGGCGCGGCTCGACGCGATCACGACGGCGGCGACGCCGCTGACCGGGTCCAACGGCAGCGTACAGAGCGCCGCAGTCTATGTCGGCGCGGTGGCGGATTCGCTGCAAGGCATGCAACAGCTGGACAGCGACCTGCGCAGCCTGCGCGGCGATGCCGATGCCGAAATCGGCGACAGCATCGATCGCATCAATTCCCTGCTCACCTCGATCGGCGATCTGAACGATCAGGTTTCCCGGCTTCAGGTCCTGGGCCGCAGTACCGCGGGCGCCGCGGACTTGCGCAACGGCGCGATCGAACAGCTCGGCGGCCTGATCGGCGTCGTGCCGCGCGCGCAGCCCGATGGCAGCATCGCCCTGGACACCACGTCCGGCGTGACGCTGGTCGATCGGCAGGTGCGGCAGCTGTTCTATCCGTCGTCCGGCACCGCCACCGATCAATCGACCTATCCGCCGATCGAAGTGCGCATGCTGGGCAGCGACGGCCAGATGGGCCTAGCCACCGGCGACACGATCGACACTGCCGCGGCGGGCGGCCGCATCGGCGGCCTGATCGCGCTGCGCGACAAGCAGATCCCGGCCTTTCGCGAACAGGTCGGCGCATTGTTCGGCGGCGTCGCCCAGGCACTGAACGGCGCGACCAACGCCAACACGACCGTGCCCGCGCCCAACAGCCTGAGCGGGCGCGCGACATCGCTGGACGCGAGCGATCGCCTGGGCTTCACCGGCTCCGCCACCTTCGCCATCACTCGCGCCGACGGGACGCTGAATACCAAGGGGACGATCGATTTCAGCACGCTTGCGCCCGACACCGTGCAGGGCGCGGTGGACGCGATCAACGACAAATTGGGTCCCGCCGGCACGGCAAGCTTCACCGACGGCAAGCTGACCATCAAGGCCACCGCCGCCACAGACGGCGTGGTCGTGGCGCAAAATGCCACGACGCCCAGCGACCGGGCGGGCGTGGGCTTTTCGCAATATTTCGGGTTGAACGACATCGTCCGTTCGGAAGGGTCGACCCTGACCCCGTCGGGATTCACCGATGCCGACGCCGCGGGCTTCGGCGGCAGCGGTGAAGTCGTGATCGCGGTGCGCGATACCAACGGCAAGCTGGTGGCCAGCCAGAAACTGGACATGAGCACTGCCGGCACCACCTTCGGGGCGATCAGCAATACGCTGAACAACGGCGCCCTGAAGCCCTATGGCAGCTTCAAGCTGGACGACACCGGGCGCCTGCGCTTCGACCCGTCGCAGCTTGGCGGCGGATCGTCCGTGTCGGTGCTGTCGGACAACACCGACCGCGCCGGCACCGGCATCAGCTATTCCAGCATCGTCGGGCTGACCGGGATGCAAAGCGGCCTGCTGCGCGCACGAGTCGATACCGGCATTGCCAACCGCCCCGAACTGCTGCCGCTGGCACGGTTGCAGACGGTCAGCGGCACCGGCCCGGTGCTGGGCGCTGCCGACCGCAGCGGCGCGAACGGCCTTATCGATGCGCTCGGCTCCGACGTGAACCTGGGCGCGCACGGCGTCTCCCCGGTCAGCCGCTATGCCAGCAGCATCCTGGGCGACGCGGGCACGCAGGCCGCGAACGCGAAGAGCAAGAGCGAAGAGGCGACGGCGCGCCACGACGATGCGGTGGCCCGGCGCGACAATTATTCGGGCGTCAGCCTGGACGAAGAACTTTCGCAACTGGTGATCCTGCAAAAGAGCTATTCCGCGTCGGCGCGAATCGTCAGCACCGCGACCGAGATGTACGACACGCTCATCGCGATGATGCGGTAAGGGAAGGTCTGAAAGAACATGATCCGGGTCGCCACCATCCCGTTCCAGCGCAGCATGCAAAGCTCGATCGCGATCTCCCAGGATCGGCTGACGAAGACGCAGACGCAATTGGCCACCGGCAAGAAGGCGAATTCGCTTTCCGAACTGGGCGACAGCGCGCCGCGCGTGCTGGCGGCGCAGACGTTGCTGGCAGCGCAGGACGCACAGGGCGCGAATGCGACCCGGCTGGGCACCACGCTGTCGCTGTACGACGCCAACATCAACAACATCGATGCCGCGGCCGGCACGCTGCGCACGCAGATCATGACCGCACTGGGCACCGGCCAGACCGTCGGTCTGCAAGGTGCCGTGGAACAGGCGTTCCAGGAAATTCGATCCGCCCTGAACGCCAACAGCGGCGGCGGCCCGTTATTCTCCGGGTCGCAGGCCGATCCGCAGCCGTTCAAGCCGGCGAGCGTCGCCGGCACCATCGGCCAGACCCCTGACACCGCCTTCACCAGCGACGATGTGCGCGCGTCGGCGCGGGTCGGCGACAATCTGGACGTGACCTATGGCATCAACGCCAAGGAACTCGGCAGCGGCATGCTCGCAGTGTTCCGCACCCTGGCGGAAGTCGGCACGATCGGCGCCACGCCGACGGCGGCCCAGACGGCAGCGCTGAAGGCCGCCGTCAGTCAGCTCGATACCGCTACGTCGGAAGTGCGCACGATCAACGGTGAAAACGGTCGCAAACAGGAGCAGGTCGAAACGCTGGCGACCCGCGCGGACGAGCGCGGCTCGTTGCTGAAGAGCGTGATTTCCGAAGCCGTCGATGCCGATTACGGGCAGATCGCAACCAATCTTCAGCAAGAACAGATGATGTTGAAAGCCAGCTATTCGGTGTTCGGCCAACTCGCCGGCATGAGCCTGGTCGACTATATCCGCTGATCTGGCGAAGCCAACCGCGGCGACGTCGCTGCGCCGACACTTCTCCAGTCAGCAAATACCAGCGCGATCAACTCTTTGATGCGCGTTTTTCGTCCAGCGCGGCGTCGCCTTCGTCCAGCAACTCACCGACCTTGCCCGCGGGGCTGTCACTCGGCAGCGCGGCCATCGCCTTGCCAAGCGCAGCCGGATCGATCGGGCCGGAGGTGGACGTCAGCATGGTGAAGGCCGCCGCTGTCGGCAGCCCGGCGAAGGAGGCGGCATAGCGGTTGCGCAGTCCGGTCAGCGCAGGCTCGCGGCCCAGCATGGCCAGAGCCACCGCCTGGCGCAGCACGATCGCCTGCTCCACCGTCGTCAGCCGCCGCGCCGCCGGCAGCACGGACGCGTTCACCGCGGCAAGCTTACCCCAGTCGCGCTCACGCCAATGAATTTCCGCGGCAATGGCAGCAGCATCAGGCACGTCGTCCAGGACGGCAAGCGCGTCGTCGGATTTGCCGAGCAACTCGAGCGCGATCGCCTCGACGCGCCGCCGATCGGCGGTGATCGCTGTAGGATAGGCGATGGCGTTGGTGGACTGGATCACGCGCACCGCATCGGCCGGGCTGCCGTCCAGAATGCGCAACGTGGCGATGCGCACCGACAAGGGGCCACGCTCGATATCCTGCGGACGGCCGGCCAGCTGATGCTCCAGCAGATCGGCGGCGCGGGCGTAAAGGCCGACAGACTGCAACCGTGCGCACAGCGCTTCGGCCAACTGATCGCCCGCCTGCCCCGCCGGCGCGATATCGCGGTAATCCCAGAACAGCCCGGCCGCCCGGTCGAGCGGCAGGCCGGAACCGGGGGCGAGCGCGGCGGCGAGCTGTGCCTGCATCCGCGCGAGCAGCGGCGCGGTCGACGCATCAGGCTTGCCGTACCGGAACAACGCCGCACCCGCCGCCATGAGCCGTTCGGGCGCGTGGAGCGTGTCGGCGAGCTGCAATGACAAGCGCAGGCCGCGTTGCTCGATGGCGTCGCCGCGCCAGCTGTACAGCAGCGCGTCGAGCTTCTTGGCGGCGGCGGCCGGCGTCGTGACATGGCTGGCGAGGTCAGCCTCGATTGCACCGATCGTCGCCGCTGCGCGCTCTTCGGCATTGCCGGAGATGAGGACGCGTTGCAGGCGGAGCCGCGCAGGCTGCGCCTGGCCCAGTGCCGCCATTGCTTGGCCGCGCAGCAGGTTCGCCGCCGGATCGCGGTCAGGCAGCGCTTTCAGCCAATCCAGCGCGGGCTGGAACGCCTCGATCTCCACCGCGGCATCGGCCGCCGCGAGCACGAATGGGCGGCGCGCGGCCTGCGGGCGCCCGGTCAAGGCAGGCAAGGCGCAGCGTAATTGGTGCAGCGCATCGACCGAATGGGCGGTGTCGGCCAGCGCCCGCATCCGCCACAGACAGCTTTCGGGATCGCCGGTCAGCATGCCGTCGGACAAGGCCATCAGGCCGTCGTCATCGTGCCCGGCCATGATCGCGGCGACGCCGTAGGCGCGCCGCCAAGCCGGCACCAGCTTCAGGTCGGGATCGTCCTGCGCCATCACATCCAGCACGCCCAGCGCGTCCGGACCACGATCGGTGCCGATCAGGCTGATCGCGAAGCGCCATCGTACCGCCTGCCGGGTGAGCGGGTCGGACGAAGCGATGGCGGCCCATGCGTCTTCGTCCGGCGTGATCGTCCAGGCATCCATGCCTCCCGGCATCGGCTGCTGCGCCAGGCTCGCGGCAAAGCCGGGCAGGCGCACGGACGGCGGTGGAGCGGGCGCGGGGCGCATATTCGCCAGCGCGATGGGCGCAGCCACCGGCGCATCGGGTGCGGCGGCGCCATGCGGCACGGCGGCAGCGACGGCGGCAAGGGCGAAGCCCGCGCGAATCATCGCAGGAACCAGGCAGCGACACCGCCCGCGCCCGCGCTCGCCAGCAGGAAGACGAGAACGGACAGGATCGTGGCGCCGCGACCGCGTGCACCTTTGCCCTTCTGGTCGATGACGACGGCGGGCCCGTCGCCGCGCCGGCGCTGGGCGTCCAGCGCGGCGACCATCGGCATGGCCTTGGGCTTCTGATCGCTCACGGTTCCGTTTACCCTTCGTGTTCACTCCATTATAGGACAGCGTCGCCTAAACGGTCGGCGAAGGGCGGGCGTGGTGCCTCCAAGCCTTCGGAGACGCTACGCAACCATGATGCCTGTCCGATTTTTTGGCGCCCTTGCGGCGACAGCGCTGATCGCGCTGCCCGCGCAAGCGCCGGCGTCGGGCGGCGGCGGCGGCGAAGGTGCGCTGCACCTGGTGCCCATGCGCGAGATGCGCGTTCCGATCGTCGCGGGTCAGCGCACCGAAGGGCGGCTGATGTTCACCGTCGTGCTGCAAGCGCATGACGCGGCGGGTGCCGCGCGGCTGGAGGCCCAGATGCCGGCGTTGCGCGAAGTGTTGCTGGCCGATGCCAGCGAATTCGCCCGGCTGTATGCCTCGCCGTTCACGCCGGTGGATGCGCAGCGGATGGCGCATGAATTCACCACCGTATTGCATCATCAGGATGCCGCCGTGGCATCCGTCCTGTTGGTGAAGGTTGCCGCCCAATCCTGATACGCCGCGATCGAGCGACGCCGCGGCGCCACTCGATCGGACGATTTTTCGGTCGGCCTGGATTTCCGCCAAGCCGTGCATCAAGCGCTTGCTGCGATCACTTGAACAGCGAAGTGATGGTCTGGGGCGCCTGGTTGGCGATCGACAGAGCCTGGACACCCAGCTGCTGCTTGACCTGCAAGGCCTGCAACTTGGCCGATTCCTTGGCCAGATCGGCGTCGACGAGGTTGCCGATCCCACCTTCGATCGTGTCCGCCAGCTTGCTGGCGAAGGTCAGCTGGTTGTCGATCTTGCGGGATGCCGCGCCCAGATCGGCCAGCGTGAGCTTGACGCTGTTCTGATAGGCGATCAGCGTGGTGACCATCGTCTTGGCTGCACCGGAACTGTTGATCGCCGAAATGGCTGTCAGAGAGCCCGAGCCGCTCGCGGCGAGGCTCATCTGCTGGTTCGTCACCGACAGCGAGTCGGGCGTATAGCCGGAACCGCTTGCAAGATTGTTCAGCGACTGAAGCGCCGCGATCGATCCACCGCTGGTTTTCAGCAGGTTGGTGCCGTTGAAGTCCGCGGAGTTCACGATCACGGTGATCTGATCGCGTAGCGCCGTGAAATCCTTGTTGTAGGCTGCACGGGATTCGACCGGCGCACCGGGGTCGGAGGCCTGCAGCGCCAGCGTCTTCATCTGGTTGACGACGTCGGAGATCTGTTCCGCGCCGGAGACCGCGACATCGGTCACGCTCTTGGCGCGGTTCAGCGACGATGTGACGGCCCTCAGGCCGTTCAGATCGGCGCGCAGATCCTGCGCAATGGTGTAGGTGGCCGAATCGTCCTTGGTAGACGACACGTTCAGGCCGGTGTTGATCCGGCTCTGCGTCTGCGCCAGCCCCTTGTTCGTCATGTTCAGCGCCTGAAGCGCGGTCATCGCGCCGATATTGGTATTGACCGACATGCCCATGATCTTGGCTCCTTCTGGAACGCACGGGCCCTGTTGGCCGGCCCCGCACCTCGGCCGTTCGGCCTCCAGTTAACCATAGACGGACGGACGACCCTCCGGTCGCGATCTGCGAAATAATGCGATCTTTTTTTCATATCCGGACGCCCGATCAAAAAAAGGGGGCTGGAACGGATATCCGTTCCAGCCCCGGGGCCGCCTCGCCGGTGTGGGGTGACCGGCGAACCGGGCAGCCCTTAACGGAAGAGCGAAGTGATCGTCTGCGGCGCCTGGTTGGCGATCGACAAGGCCTGCACACCCAGCTGCTGCTTGGTCTGCAATGCCGTCAACTTGGCCGATTCCTTGGCCAGGTCCGCATCGACCAAGTTGCCGATGCCCGCCTCGACGACGTCCGACAGCTTGCTCGTGAAAGACAGCTGGGAGTCGATCTTGCGCGACGCGGCGCCCAAGGTCGACAGCTTGCCCTTCAGCTCGTCCTGATATTTCGTCAACGTGGTGACCATTGCCGTCGCACCGCTGAACGAAGAGATCGACGAAGACGTGGTCAGTTTGCCCGACGCACCGCTCGTTGCCAGGCTCATGCCCTGATTGGCTACCGACAGCGTATCCGGGGTATAGCCCGAACCGCTTCCGGCACTGTTCAGCGACTGCAATGCACTCACCGATCCGCCGCTGGTCTTCAGCAGGTTGGCACCGTTGAAGTCCGACGAATTGACGATCGTCGTGATCTGGTCACGCAGCGCTTCGAAGTCCTTGTTGTACGCAGTGCGCGATGCGTCCGTCGCGCCTTTATCGGATGCCTGCGTCGCGAGGCCCTTCATCTGGTTGATGACGTCCGAGATCTGCTCCGCACCAGCGATCGCCACATCGGTGACGCTCTTGGCGTTGTTCAGCGACGAGGTTACTGCCTTCAGGCCGCTCAGGTTGGACCGAAGGTCCTGGGCGATCGTGTAGGAAGCCGAATCGTCCTTGGTGGACGACACGTTCATGCCGCTGTTGATCCGGCTCTGCGTCGTCGAAAGGGCCCTGGTCGTCGCATTCAGCGACTGCAGGGCGGTCATTGCGCCGACGTTGGTGTTTACCGAAAAAGCCATGTCCGTATTCCTTCTGGAATGGTCAGTCGCTTCTGCAACTGTGGCCGATGCGTTCGGCCCCCGGCGGCCGCTATAAGTGCCCGCGACATCCGTTTGCCTGCGAAAGCTAAACGCCAACCTAATGCGCGAAAACTTTCGCGGTTAATGCGGGGTTTAGAACGAAGCTGACGAACGGCGACTCGGAAAACTCCCTGAACTCAAAAGGGAAAAAGCGCGTCGTAGATCTGTTGGCCCCAGCGCGCCTGCTGTGCCTGCGTCAATTGGCCGCTGCCGCCGTAGCTGATGCGCGCTTCTGCGATCTGGTCATGACGAATCGAATTGTCTCGAGAGATGTCCTGCGGGCGAACGATGCCGGTCACGATCAGTTCGCGCAGCTCGTAATTGACGCGGATCTCCTGGCGACCGCGGATCAGCAGATTTCCGTTGGGCAGCACGCCGGTGACGATCGCCGACATGGTCATGCTGATCGTCTCCGACCGGCTGATCTTGCCGCTGCCGTCATATTGCGATTTCGAATTCGTGCCCGCCAGCGAAGACGGATCGCCCGGCAGCAGCTTTTCCAGCCCGAGCAGCGCGGTGACGCCGGCATTCTCGCTGCCGCCGCGGCTGCGCGCGGTGCTGTTGCCGACTTCGGCCTTGTCCGCCACGTTGATCTTCACCGTCAGGATATCGCCGGTGCGCCCCGCACGCTGATCGCCCAGGAACGCGCCCGCGCCCGCCCGGAACAGCGAAGCGCCGGCGGATGGCTGGTTGACGTTGGCCGCACTGGCGCCCCCCTCGGCCCGCTGCGTCAGTCGCGGCTGGCCCAGAGATTCCTCCAAAGCCACCGCATCGCTGGAATCGATCGCGCTCATCGGCGGCGCCTTGCCGATCGCCTTCAGGCGACCGACGGCGCCGCACCCGGCGAGAGTCGTGGCCAGTGCGGTGGCGAGCAGGATACGCGATACGTTCATGTCAAAGCTCCGGGGGGAATAACGGGGTCAAAAGACGCGGGTCGGTCGATCACTGGGCGCCGATGCGCACCGCGCCCGAACCCTCGACCACGCCGTCGAACGTGCGGCTGGTGGTCGTCGCGACGACGCGGACGAGTTCGCCCTTGCCGCCCGATGTCAGGGCCTTGCCCTGTGTGGCGATGGTCAGCGCGCCGCTGCGCAGAGAAATCGTCACCGGCTCACCACGGCGCACCAGACGCGGCGCGACCAGATCGGTCGATCGCACGACGGCGCCGGCGAACAAGGTGCGCGACGCTTCGCGGCCGGCCGCCGCATCGGGCGCAAGCGCGCCGATCGCCATGCCGGGGGCGAGCGGCCGGGTCTCGAAATCCTCCGGCGCGAGCAACTGCCCACGCTCGACGGGATGCGCCAGCACAAACACGGCACGTGGCTCTGCTCCCTGCGCGGGAACGGCCACCAGCGCGGCAACGAGCAACAGCGCGCGCATCAGCGCAGCTGGCTCGTGGTGGACAGCATCTCGTCGGCAGTCTTCACGACACGGCTGTTCATCTCATAGGCGCGCTGCGCGGTGATGAGCGACGTGATCTCCGACACCGGATTGACGTTCGACGCCTCGACGAAGCCTTGCATCGTCAGCCCAAAGCCCGGATCGCCCGGTGTCGCCAGATTGGCCGCGCCGGATGCCGACGTTTCGGTCAGGATGTTCTGCCCCTGCGCCTCCAGGCCTGCTTCGTTGACGAAGGTCGCGAGCTGGAGCTGGCCGACCGTCTGCATCTCCGTCTGCCCGGCCAGTTTCACCTGGACCTCCCCAGTCGTGGAAATCGCCACGTCGACCGCTTCGGGTGGGACGGTGATGCCCGGTTGAACGGCATAGCCGTCGGACGTCACCAGCTCGCCCTGGTCGGACAATTGGAAAGAACCGTCGCGGGTATAGCCGGTCTCGCCGCCGGGCAGCGTCACCGGGAAATAGCCCCGCCCCCGCACCTGCACGTCATACCGGTTGCCGGTCTGCTGCGGCGCGCCCTGTTCGGTGATGCGATAGATGCCGCCCGTCTTCACGCCGGCGCCGATCTGGATGCCGGTCGGCACCTTCGCTGCGTCGCCGCCGCCCGCCGACGTACCCGGCCGGGTATCCTGCTGGTACAACAGGTCCTGAAACGCGGCGCGCTGGCGTTTGAAACCGGTGGTGTTCATGTTGGCGATGTTGTTCGAAATGACATCGACGTTGGTCTGCTGGGCGAGCATACCGGTGCTCGCGATCGACAAAGTACGCATGGGGTGTCCTTCCTTAACCGAGCTTGCTGAGGCGCTGGATGGCGCGCAGGCGAATTTCGTCCATGTCCTGTTTCATCTTGGCGCTGCTCTGATAAGCGCGCAGGATCTCGACCATCTGGGTGGTCTCGACGATGGGATCGACGTTCGATCCCTCGACCCCGCCGGTGCGCAGCTTGGTATCGCTGGCAGCCAGTTCGCGCCCGCCGCTACCGATCATCATGCCGTCGCCGCGCGGGGTGACGCCCGTCTCGTCGTCGAACACCGTGACCGCGAGCCGCCCGAGCGGGCCGGTCTTGCTCGACACGGTGCCGTCGCTGCCGATCGCCAGGCCCTCCTGCTGATCGGTCGCGACCTGAATGGGCTTGCCACCCTCACCCAGCAGCACCTGACCGCCCGCGGTGGTCAGCTGGCCCTGGTCGTCGACCTTGACGAAGCCCGCGCGGGTATAGGCTGTGCCGCCCTCCGGCGTTTCCACCGACAGATAGCCTGGGCCTTCGATCATCACGTCCATCGGGTTGCTGGTCACCTGAAAGGCGCCGGCCTTGGTATCGTGCATCGCGCCCTGATCGAGGACGAACGACGTCGGCCGCGACACTTCGGGGTCCGCTTCCGATGCGCGTTCGACATATTCGCGAAACACCGGGCGCTCGCGCTTGAACCCGCTGGTCGACATATTGGCCATGTTGTTGGCCACCACGTCCATGCGCCGTTTAAGCGCCTGTTCCTGGCTGAGTAAGACATAGGAGGAAACGTCCATTCGGCGCCGTCCCTTTTTTCCGCTTCAAAGTGCCCGCTAGGCAAATGTTGCCTGCCGTCCGTCCTATAATAGGCGGGAGGGAAGACGGTCGGTCCGGCTTCCGGTACGAAAATGGTGGAGTGACTGAGTGTCCGACGACGCGAAGGACGCGGGCGAAACCGCCGCCCCGGTAAAGGCCAAGCCGGGCAAGAAGAAGCTCGTCATCATCGGCGCGGCTGCAGTGCTGCTGCTGGGCGGCGGCGGCGGCGCTTATATGATGATGGGCGGCAAGCCGGCGGAAGCCAAGGCGCACGGCACGGAAGCGGCGGCCGAGGAAGACGCGCCCGCAGCCGAAGAAGAAGGCGGCGAACATGGCGGCGCTGGCGAGAAGGAGACGCCGCTCGACGTGCCGCCGCTGCTTGTCAATCTGCGCACCCCCGATGGCGCGCCGCACTTCCTGAAAATCCATTTCGTCCTTTCGCCCGGTCCGAAATCTAACCTGGAGGAATTGAAGAAGGAATTGCCGGTGCTGCTCGACGCCTATCAGCCCTTCCTGCGCGAATTGCGGCCGGAGGATCTTGCCGGATCGGCGGCGGTGTTCCGCATCAAGGAGGAATTGCTGGTCCGCTCGCGCGATGCGATCGGCGCGGGCAAGGTGAAGGACGTTCTCATCCAGGACCTCGTGCAGCAATGAGCGATCAACCGGACGACAATGTCGAATACGAAGACCTGCCTTCGCTGGGCGGGGAGCTGGAGGATTTCGACCTGCCCGACCCGCCGATGGCATCGGCGACGCTGGGCGGCGCGCTGGACCAGGCGGGAATCGACGCGCTGTTCGGCGATGTCGGTGGCCCGGTGCGGGCGCGCAGCGGCCTGAAGGCCGTCATCGAATCCGAGATCATCAGCTACGAACGCCTGCCGATGCTGGAGGTGGTGTACGACCGCATGGTCCGCGCCTTCGCCACGTCGATGCGCAACCTTACGTCTGACGCGATCGACGTCAGCATGGACGACATCAGCTCGATCCGCTTCGGCGATTTCATCAACCGGCTGGCGCTGCCCGCCATGATCGGTGTGTTCCACATCGCGGAATGGCGCAATTACGGCCTCATCACCGTCGAACCCAGCCTGATCTATTCGGTCGTCGACGCGCTGCTGGGTGGCCGGCGAAGCGGCGGGCGGCCGATGATCGACGGCCGCGCCTTCACCGGCATCGAAGTCGGGCTGGTCTCGCGGATGCTGAGCCTGGCCCTGTCCGATTTCGCCGCGTCGCTGCAACCGATCGCGGAGGCGACGCTGTCGCTGGAGCGGATCGAGACGAGCCCGCGCTTCGCCTCGATCGCAGGGCCGACCAACATCTGCGCCGTCGCCACGCTGCGCGTCGACATGGACGGGCGCGGCGGGTGCCTGTCGATGCTGTTCCCCTATGCCGCGATCGAGCCGATCCGCCATTTGCTCGGCCAGCGGTTCATGGGCGAAAAGCATGGGCCGGAGAATATCTGGGGCACCCACATGGCGAATGAAATCCGCCGCACGCAGGTGTCGATGGACGTCATGCTCGGCGAAACCCAGATGACCCTGGGCGAAGTGCGCGCGCTCGCACCGGGATCGACGCTGAAGCTGGGCCGCCGGCCGGAAGAGTTGCTCGATCTTCAGGTCGGCGGCATCGGCCTGGGCCGTGCCCAGATCGGCCAGCGCGCCGGCAACGTCGCGGTACGGCTGGCAAGCGATATCGCGGCAAGGCAGCATCTGCGGTGATGAGCTTTGCGACGATGGCGAACCTCGCCACGATCATTCTGTGTTGCGCGGTGCTCGTGCAGAGCGTGCGCATGATGCGGTCGTTGAAGGCCGTGCGCGGCGGGGCGATTGCCGAAGTCGTTCAGGCGCTGGATAATTCCACCGGCCAGGCCCGCATGGTGCTGGCCGAACTGAAGACCGCGCTCGGCGATTGCGGGCATAATGCGCGCGCGCTCGCCGATGCGAAAGCGATCGCCGACGAACTCACCGTCATGGTCGGTATCGCCAATGCCTCCGCAGACCGTATGGCCGATGCCGCCGCGGCGGCGCGACGCCAGCATGCCGAAGACCGGGGCTGGTCATGAACTGGCGCCCATCCCTGCTGATGCTCACCGCCTTCTCGTGCGGCGCCGCTGCGCTCGGCAACGCGGTCGGTATCGCCGCCGCGCCCGCCGGGACGAATGCCGGCAGTCCGGACACGCCCCGCAACCGGCTGGGCGTCGCCATCGATTCCGATCTTAGCGCCCGGGACCGTCAGGCGGCCGGGCGCCGTCGGGCGCTCGATCTGCGCGAACAAGCCGTGCGCGCCGCCGAAGCGCGGATGCGGTCCAACGCGCCGACACAAACCGATCCCGACGCGGCGGCTGCGGCGACTCAGAACGGCGGCGGCGGTGCTGGTGCGGACGGCGGCACGGATCAATACGACAACCTGGCGCGCATCTATCAGGCGATGAAGCCGGCCGCCGCCGCGACCGTGCTGGAACAGCTCGACCTGGACGTGCAGATGCGCGTCGCGCAAAAAATGCGCGAACGATCGACGGCGATGATTATGGCGGCGATGACGCCGAAGGCAGCGGCGACGCTGACGATGGCGCTTGCCCGGCGCGGCGTGCCGCCGCCGGCCCGCGCGACGCCTATCGCGGCAAAGCGCTGATCGCGTAGGCCCGGTCGGACGCGATAGGTCCCACCGCCGTGTGCGCCTGCCCGCCGCGACTGCGCACGTCCGCCAGCCGCGTCGCCTTCCCGCTGCGGGTGTCGAACGCCGTCACCGCATAGTCGCCGTCGGCCAGGCCGGTCACGCTCAACATCGCCGCCGGCGCATCCGCCCGCTCGACCAGCACCTTGCCCCGCCGCGCGCCGTCCTGCCGCACCAGCCACGCCACCGCCTGCCGATCGTCGCCGCACCCGATCGCCGCCACGCCGGGATCGTCGCACGCGGTCGTCCCGCTCAGGTTTTCCCGGCGAAACCGCGTCCAGTCGATCAGCGGCAGGAACAAGCTCAGCACGCGCTGCGCATTGCGCATCCCGTCGGTCAACACATGCGGATGGCGATTGGGCCAGCGCATGCCG